>JAICIW010000295.1 GCA_025928735.1 Rhodanobacteraceae bacterium
GCCGCTCAGCTCGGTACCCCAAGTCCACCAAGCCGTAACCAATGTTTACGTCGCGGCACGCGTCGTGGCGGGCCTCGCTGCGTAAACTGGCACGCGCATTGCAGCGGTCTGCGCAGAGGCAGTTCGATCCGCGCCGATCAGTTTCGTGTTGGATTCGGAGGGAACGCCGACATGCAAGGTGACCAAGAAATGACATTCGATTTGGAATCCGCGGTTTCCGCCGCGCCGCGCACTACCACCGTCGGTCTCGAGGCATGGCTTTCCGGCGCGCACGCCGAAGACCTGCAGGCCGAGCACCTCCCGCCCGAAACCATCGAAGCACCGGAACCGGTGCAAGTCGAGACGCCGGAAACCGTCGTGGTCGGTCCGGTGAACGCGGCTGAAGCCTTGGCACTCGCGCTCGTGCAGGGCACGTTCTCCAGCCCGCGCAAACTGGTCGGACCCGACGGCGCCGAGCTCGTGGTCGATCCTCAAAAGGACGTCTACCACTTCGAAGCGACCGCCTTGAAGCCGCTTGCCGCGCTGTTGCAGCAGCCGGCCAGCGCGTGGACACCGATCTACTCCGAGGCGCTCAACGCCGCGCGCGCCGCCAACCCCGCACAACCACTGGGCCGCCTGCGCTGGTACGCCGGTTTCATCGCGACGCCCGGCATCCTGGGCCGCAAGTTGATTCGCAGCGAGCGTTACAAGCTGTCGCGCTGGCCGGAAACCGAACGCGAATACCCGAAGCATTTCCGGCTCGCCAAGGAAATGGTGAAGGACTACGCCACCGCCGATGAAATCGTGGCCGCGTCGGGCATGACCTACGAAGAAGTGGTCGATTACATGAACGGCAGTTTCGCCGGCGGGCGGCTGGAAGCCGCACCGAAGGCGGAAGATGACGACGCTCCGCGGACATCACGCCGCGAGCGCCTGATCGCGCGTCTCAACAAGCCGCTGTTCGCGCGCTGATCCGGCGCCGGATCAGCGGATCGAACTAAGCCGCGCGGAGCGATCCGCGCGGCTTTTTATTTCACATGGATCGTCCGTCACGGGTGGGGTTCCAAGCGTGACGCCCGCAGGCGCAACGCGTTGGACACCACCGACACCGACGACATGCTCATCGCCAGTGCCGCGATCATCGGCGACAGCACGATCCCGAACGCCGGATACAGCACACCGGCCGCGATCGGCACGCCGATGGCGTTGTAGACGAACGCGAAGAACAGGTTCTGGTGGATGTTGCGCACCGTGGCGCGCGACAACGCCCGCGCCCGCGCAATGCCCGAAAGATCGCCGTGCACCAGCGTGACCGGCGCGCTTTCCAGCGCCACGTCGGCGCCCGCACCCATCGCGATGCCGATGTCCGACGCCGCCAACGCCGGCGCGTCGTTGATGCCGTCGCCGGCCATCGCGACTGTGTGTCCTTCCCCCTTCAACGCCGCGACGACCTCGGCTTTGTCCGCGGGCGACACGTCCGCGTGCACTTCCTCGATGCCCAGCTTTTTCGCGACGGCCTTTGCCGTGGTGGCGTTGTCGCCGGTCAACATCACGATGCGCATGCCGTCCTCGCGCAGCGCGGCGAGCGCGACCGGCGTGTCGTCCTTGATGCGGTCGGCGATCGCCAGCAGCGCGATCATCTCGCCGTCGACGGCCATCAACATCACGGTGGCACCGTCACCGCGCAAGGCATCGGCCTTCCCGTGAATGGCTGCGTCGGTGTGCGCGCCAGCTTCGTCCAGCAACCTGGCGTTGCCGATCACCACGTCGTGGCCATCCGCGCGTCCGCTGACGCCGCGTCCGGTCAAGGTCTTGAAATCCTCGACATCCGGGATCGCAATGCCGCGCGCTTCAGCGGCCGCCACGATCGCCCTCGCCAGCGGATGTTCGCTCGGGCGTTCCAACGCCGCGGCCAGCGCCAGCACTCGTTCTTCGCCAACCCCACCGAACGTTTCCACGCTGCGTAGTGAAGGTTTGCCCTCGGTCAACGTGCCGGTCTTGTCGACCAGCAGCACGTCCGCGTTGCGCAGAGTTTCGATGGCGGCGGCATCGCGGAACAGCACGCCCATGTGCGCGCCGCGCCCGCTCGCGACCATGATCGAAATGGGCGTCGCCAAGCCCAACGCGCACGGACAGGCGATGATCAGCACCGACACCGCCGCGATCAGCGCGTGCGCCGCCCTCGGTTCCGGACCGATCGCGGCCCACGCGATGAATGCCAGCACTGCCACCGCGACCACCGCCGGCACGAACCATGCAGCCACGCGATCGGCGACGCGCTGCAGCGCGGCCTTGCTGCGCTGCGCCTGCGCGACCAGCGCAACAATCCGCGACAGCATGGTGTCGACACCGACCCTTTCGGCGCGCATGGTCAGCGCGCCATCCTGATTGACGGTGCCGCCGGTGATGCGATCGTTTGCGATTTTCGCGACCGGCATCGATTCGCCGGTCAGCATCGATTCGTCGAGGTGGCTCGCGCCGTCGATGACCACGCCGTCCACAGGCACCTTTTCGCCCGGCCGTACGCGCAACGTGTCGCCGGCCTGAACTTCATCCAGCGGCACGTCGGATTCGCCGCCATCCGCGGCGATGCGACGCGCGGTTTTGGGCGCGAGATCCAGCAATGCACGCAGCGCGGAACCGGTGCGCCGGCGCGCGCGCAGTTCCAGCCAGTCGCCCAGCGTCACCAGCGTGACGATGACTGCAGCCGATTCGAAATACACACCAACGCGGCCGTGCATGTCCCGGAAACTCACCGGAAACACATCGGGCAGCAGGAACGCGACCGCGCTGTACAGCCACGCCACGCCGGTGCCCAGCGCGATCAGCGTGTACATGTTGGGCGACCAGGGTTTGAGCGATCGCCAGCCGCGCACGAAGAATGTTGCGCCACCCCAGAGCACTACGACCGTCGCCAGCACCGCCTCGACCCAGCCAGCGGCGATGTTCCAGGGCGATGGCAATCGCCAGCCGAACAGGTGTGGCCCCATCGCCAGCGCGAACACCGGAATCGTCAACGCAACCAGCGTCCAGAAGCGGCGCGTGAGTGCACGCAGCTCGCCGCCATCGTCCTCGTCGGCACTCGGCAATTCCTGTTCCAGCGCCATGCCGCACTTCGGGCAATGGCCCGGCCCGATCTGCCGCACTTCCGGATGCATCGGGCAGGTGTAGATGGCGCCGGCGGGCGTTTCCCGCGGCGCCGCCTGCACGTGGCCGTGATGAGCATGACCATGCGCGGCGTGCGGTGATCCGGCCTTCGCCGGATACTTCTCCGGATCGGCCCGAAACTTGTCGCGACAGCCCTCGCTGCAGAACCAGTAGCGTGTACCGTCGTGATCCACCTGACGCGGCGAAGTCGTCGCGACCTGCATGCCGCAGACGGGATCGGTTGCCTGCGGCGTGGCATTCTCGTCGTGCGCTGCATGCGCGTGGCCATGTGCGTGTTCCTGCGCGTTCATGCCTTGTCCTCC
>JAICIW010000334.1 GCA_025928735.1 Rhodanobacteraceae bacterium
AGGTTGAAGCTCGGCAGCACCTTGTTGTAATTGTGCTTGTAGTAATTCCAGTACCAGCCGGCCGGGTAGAACGCGGAAGCCGGCGAGCCGAGCGCATAGCTCGCTTCCTGGATGCCGGGACTGGTGTAGCCGATGTTCTCGTCGGTGGAGACGTAACGCAGGCCCGCGTTCGCGGTCCAGTGTTCGCCGGTGAAGTTGGCCTGGATGTAGGCCGCACCGTTCTTCTCCGTCATGCTGTAGATGCCGTTCGGGTAGAAGCGCGAGGTGCCGGGGTCGTTCGTTACCACACGATTGGCGTACAACCCATTCAGCTGCGAGAGCTGAGCCGGCGTCCAGAACCAGATGTTGGCGGGCATCTGGCCCACGCCGAGATCGCCCGCAAAGGCGCCCGGATAATTGCCACCGGCCGGCGGATAGATCGAAGGGTTGTGCTGACCGAACTCCACCGCGGAAGCGAAGTTCGGTCCCTGCGCGATATCCGTCGGACTGTCGTGGTCGTGCTTGGCGTAACGCACGCCGAACTCGAGCGATGACAGCGCACCGGCATCGTCGAAATCGTAAGTACCGTCGGCCTGGAACCAGCGTTCCTTGTCCACCACGTGGATGTTCTGTTCGCCGAAGATCCAGTCCAGTCCGGCGGTCGCCGGATCGAACGCGTCGTTGGTGCCGCTCATGCTCCAGTTGAGCGGCGTGCCGAGCCCGTTCATTCCATAGCTGGCGGTCGAACCAAAACCGGTATCCATCTCCATCACGTCCTGGGTCGGCGTGTTGCCAGTGCCGCGCGTGGTGCCGACCTGGAACTTGAAGCCGAGGTTGTTGGTGGCCTGCCAGTCGGCATCCAGCGTCACGAACTGGCTTGATTCACTCTCGCCGGGACGCGAGATCATGTCGTAGATGCCTTGCGAAATCGTCGGGTCACCTGGCAGGTTCGCGCTGGTGAGGATGTTGCCCTGGATGGTCCCGGTCACGGCCTGCTTGGGAAGCTGGTCGCGCGTGCGCAGCATGTAATTGCGGTTGTAATCGGTCGCGTCGAGGTGCGAATAGAACGCGTCGAGGTTCAAGGTGAAGTTGTCGGCCACGCGCCACTGCAGGTCGATCGATCCGCCCTTGCGCTTGCGGGTCTGCGTGAACAGCGCCGCGCCCGGAAGGTTCGGATAGAACACGCCGGTACTGGCGCTGCCCGGAGTCGCCGGGCCAAGGCCGAGGGACCCGGCAGCGACCGAGCCGGACGGAATGTACGAATAGCCAAGGATCTCCTGGCCTTCACGCTGCAGCGCGCGCCTTTCGTAGAACGCCTGCACCATTACGCCGAAGGTATTGGAATCATTCTTCCAGTTGATCAGGCCGCTGAACTGGGGCTCGGTCTTGCTCGGAAGATCGGCATAAACCCCGCCCAAGCTGGCCTCCAGCGAGAACGGCTTGCTGAAATCCAGCGGCTTGCGGGTGATGATGTCAATGGTGCCGGCGGCGCCGCCTTCGAGCAGCTTGGCTTCCGGGGTCATGTGCACCACGACCTGGTTGACGACTTCCGAAGGCAGCATCGCGAAACTGACGCTGCGGGTGCCGCCGCCGCCCAGGACGAACCAGTCGCCCGATCCGATGGAATGACCGTTGACCGTGGTCAGGGTCAGCGAGGGCGCGCTACCACGGATGCTGGCGCGATCGGATTCATCGAAGCCGCCTTCCGCGCCGGCTGCGTCGGCGATGTTCACGCCCGGCAACTGGGCGATCGTGTCGGCCACGTTCTTGGCCGGCAGCTTGCCGATGTCGATGGCGGATACCACCTCGACCTGCGAATTCGATGCCTTCTTGGTTTCCAGTGACAGCGCCTGGGCGGCGCGCACGCCGACCACCTGGATGGTTCCGAGCTGTTGTGGCGTTTCCTTCGTCCCCGGCTGCGAATTCTGTCCAGACGCCTGATTCTGCTGCTGGTCGGTTGTGGTTTGATCCTGTGGCGAGGCGTTCTGCGCCTGCGCCGCGGTCGCGAACATCAGCGCCGTAGCGATGCTCGCCGATAGCATGCTCTTGCGAAATTTCATGACGTACCCTCTCTCGCTCACGAAGTGATGGGTGCCGCGGCACCCGCTGTTGTCCTACACCTTTTTATTCCGCCGTCCCGTCGCCCAATACCTTGCGACGCGCAGCGCCGTGCAACCGCCTGTCGAGATACCAGTGCGCCGCGCCCAGCACCCCGTGCCGGCCGTGTTCGATCAAACGCACGGGCACGCGCAACAGGAATTCCCGCATGCCTCCCTTGCTGAGAAACCGGTCCACGAAACGGCTGCGTTGCAGCAGCTCTCTTATTTCCGGCAGCACCCCGCCGGCCAGGTACACACCGCCCTTGGCCATGTAGGCCATGGCGAGATTGCCCACGAAGCCGCCAAACAACGCGCAAAAGATGTCCACCGTTTCAACGGCGTCGGCATCGCTGCCGTCACACGCGGCCGCGGTGACGGCTTCGGGTTGCACGAGTTCCGGCGACTGCCCGCGCAAGGCGCGCAAGGTGGCATATAACGTCAGCAGACCGGGGCCGGAAAGGATGCGTTCGTACGGCACGTGCCCATCGGCGGCCGCCAAATGCGCCAGCATTTCGCGTTCGCGCGCGGTGACCGGGGCAAGATCGATCTGGCCGGCTTCGGTGGTGAGTACCCGCATGGGCGAAAGTCGCACCGCTGCACCGAGTCCGGTGCCGGGGCCGACTACCAGCGCCGGGCCTTCATCGTGGGTTTCCGGGCCACACAGCAGCAGGCTGTCGGTATCACGCACGTCGTCCAGTGCGTAGCCGAGCGCTTCGAAATCATTGAGCAAGGCCACGTCATCGAAGGCCAGCGCATCGCGCAACGCCGACAGGCTGACCGGCCATGCCAGGTTGTCATTGACGATGCTGTCGCCGA
>JAICIW010000384.1 GCA_025928735.1 Rhodanobacteraceae bacterium
GCGGCATTTCTGGAATCGCTGAAGTTGCATTGCGAGTTCCGGCTTGCGGGCGAGGTGCCGGATGAACCCGCGCGCTTCGACGCTGCGCAGATCGAGCAGGTACTGATCAACCTGGTCAAGAACGCCGTAGAAGCCGGGGGCGATCCGGCCGAGGTGACGTTGGCCATCAAGCACGCCGCGCAGAACTGGCGCATCGAGGTGGCCGATCGCGGTCCCGGCATGAGCGATACGGTGCTCGCGCAGGCGCTGCTGCCGTTCTATTCGACCAAACGTTCCGGTACCGGTTTGGGTCTGGCGCTGGCGCGCGAAATCGTGGAAGCGCACGGTGGCCGGATCGGGCTGGCCAATCGCGAAGGCGGCGGCTTGCGGGTGACCGTGTCGCTGCCGGCATCGGGAATCTGATCCCTCTCAGCTTGGCAGGCGGGAACCAATGAATTTGCATCAGGCGCGAATCGTTATACTGCGCCCACTCACAGAGGGAAGGGGTCATGGCGCCGTCCATCATCGTTGCAATCGTCGTCGTCGTCGCGTCATCGGTGTGGAAGGCGCATTGCTGAAGGTGCGCGCGGCGACGGCATGATGCAGCGATCGCGCGGACATTGCACGTGATGGAACTCGCGGCCGGCGGGCAGGCGCACGGTGGCCTGATGTCGGACGAGCGCGTACGCGCCCGCGTCGGTTTCGTGATCGAGCTGGCGCGCCGCCTGCACCAGTACGGCGCCGCGGCGCCGCGGCTGGAGCAGGCGATCGGGAACGCTGCGCAACGGATCGGGCTGGCCTGCGAGGTGCTGTCGACGCCGACCTCGATCGTGCTTTCGTTCAGCGCGCCGGAGGGCGACGGCATCGCCGACGTGACCCAAGTCGTCCGGATCGCGCCCGGCGACGTGAACCTGACCCGGCTGTGCCGCGCCGACGAGATTGCCGATCGCGTGGCCGACGGTACGCTCGATCCGCGCCGCGGGCTGGCGCAGTTGCGGGCGCTGGGGCGGCCACTGTCGCGCGGCGCGCTGTGGGCGACCGTCGTGAGCTATGGGTTGTCGGCCGGCGCCATCGCGGTGCTGTTCCGCAACGCCTGGCAGGATGCCGCGGCGGCGGGCGTGATCGGCCTGCTGATCGGCGCCATCGTGGTGGCGGGCTACGGTCGGCCGCGCCTGGCGGTCGCGAGCGATGCGATCGCCGCGCTGGTCGCCACGTTCATTGCCACGATGATCAGCGCGTGGCTGGTGCCGCTGGCGTTGAAGCTGGTGGTGCTGTCGGCGTTGATCGTGCTGGTGCCCGGCATGTCGCTGACCAACGCGGTGCGTGAACTGACCAGCCAGCACTTGGCCTCGGGCGTCGCGCGTTTCGCAGGCGCGGCGGCGACCATCCTGAAACTGACCTTCGGCACCATTGCGGCCGCGCAGCTTTGCACGGTCGCGCATATCGTGCCTTCCGGCCATTCCCTGCCACCCTTGCCGCTGTGGGCGCAATGGCCGGCGCTGGCGGTGGCGGCGGTGGCATTCGCGATGCTGTTCCAGACTGCGCGTCGCGATTATCCGCTCGTATTGACTGCGGTGATCGTGGGTTATCTGGTGACGTATTGGTGCGGCAATGCGCTGGGCGCGCCGTTCGGGGTATTCGTGGGCGGACTGGTGCTGAGCGCGGGCAGCAATCTGTATGCGCGGCTCAAACACCGTCCGGGTGCGTTGGTGCGCGAACCAGGGGTGCTGTTGCTGGTGCCGGGCAGCGTGGGATTCCGCAGCGTCTCCGATTTGCTCAACAACCAGATCGCAAGCGGCACGCACATCGCAGTGCTGCTGGTGACGCTGCTGATTTCGCTGGTGGCCGGATTGCTGTTCGGCGATTTGCTGATCGCGCCGCGAAGGAGCCTTTAGGAAGCGTCTGATCAACCCCACCGCTCGTCATCCCAGCGAAAGCCGGGACCCAGTGACTTTCGTGCAACGCACTGAATGCAAAGTCGCCGGGTCCCGGATATCGCTTCGCGATTCCGGGATGACGAGCAAAAATCAGAGCTTCCTTCAAAGCCGGAATGGAGATCGTGAATCGGAAGAGTCCTGCGGGTTGGTGCTTTCCCGAGTTCCGAATCCCGAGTCCCGACTTACTTGATCAGCAAATCCTTTTCCTTCTTGCCGGATTTCATTGCGGCGACGAACCAGCGCGGGCGCTTGCCGCGGCCGGACCAGGTTTCGGTTCCAGCCGGATTGCGGTATTTCGGCGCAACCTTGCCCTTGCCGCCGCGCTTCTTGCCATAAACCTGTGCAAAGGTGACGCCTTCGGACTTCAGCACCGCGTTGACCTTGGCCTTGACCTTGGCGA
>JAICIW010000145.1 GCA_025928735.1 Rhodanobacteraceae bacterium
CGACGTCTTTCGCCAAAGCGTCACGCTGCGCGCGCCAGCCGCGGCTCGCGATCGAACTTGCGTGCGCAGCCAGCAGATCGCAGCGCTTCACGAGGGTGAGGCTTGTATCCAGCTTGTCGCTGCGCCAGGCACCATCGAGCCGGTGGCGAAGGTTGCCCAGCACGTCGTCAATGCCCGCCACGGCATCCGGATTGCCGGGCTCCAGCATGAGTACCGTGAGGTATTGCTCCACCGCGTTGTTGCCGGTGGGCGCGAACAGGTGCCCGGCGGCACGCGACGCATTGGCTTGTGCGACCAACACCTCGATGCGCTGCGCCAGCGGCGATACCGGCGGCATTTCGGCCGAGATACCCGAAGCCGCGGCCGCGTTCGACGCCGAGACGGCCGGCGCAGCGGGCGCCGTCGCATCGGACACCGAGACGCCGGGCGCGCGATGGCGCCCCCACGTGGCCCATCCGGCCAGCGCAGCGACCGCGACGACCGAGGCAGCGACGGCGACCGTCCACTTCGAAATTCGGATGTGCGGGCGCGGCGGCGGCGTACTGACCCCGCGGCCGTCGAGCGCGGACAGCGCATCGGCCATTTCCTGCGCGCTCTGGAAGCGATCCTCGGGCGCCTTCGCCAAGGCCCGGTCGATCCAGCCCTGCCAGCCGTTGGACATCGGCGGCAGGCGCGGAACCGGTTGTTCCGCATGGGCGAGCGCGATCGCCACCGCGTCCTCGCCTTCGAAAGGCAACGAGCCGGTGAGCAGATGCCACGCCAGCACGCCGACACTGTACAGATCCGAGCGCTGGCCGGGCGGCTGGCCGCGCGATTGTTCGGGGCTCTGGTAGCTTTCCGCGGCGGGATGCGGCAGACCGATCTCGGCGGCACAGCGCGCGATGCCGAAATCGGCGAGGCGCGCGTGTCCTTGCGCGTCGAACAACACGTTGCTGGGCTTGATGCCGCCGTGCACGATGCCGCGCCGGTGCGCGTGGCCCAGCGCGTCGAGCACTTCGCGCAACAGCGCGGCGATCTTCAACGGCTTGGCGCGCAAGGTGTGCGAGGACGACTCCGCGCTTACCAGGAATGGCATCGAATGGAACAGCCGCCCGTCGGCGGTGTGCCCGATCTGGTGCACGCCGACGATGTTGGGGTGAGACAGCCGCGCATTGGTGCGCAGCAGCGGTTCGAAACGCGCCGCCGCGTCGGCGTCCGCCACCTCGAAGATTTTCACCGCGACCTGGCGTTCCAGCGAGCGCTGCATCGCCTGATATACGGTGGAGGCGCCGCTGCGCCCGATCGGGTGCACCAGCCGGTAACCCGGCACCTCCGTGGCTTGTTCGAAGTCGTTCATGGATGTCCGTTCCCGTTCGTCATCCTTGTCGGCGGTGAGTATCGCAGCAGATTGGGGGCGCGCGCACCCGCATCGCCGCGCAGCACGGGCTTCGGCGCGCAACGGGAGGGGCCGTGACGGCGGCGATGGGGGCGACTCGGTGCGATCAGTCTTCGCCCGCGTGGCGGTTTTCCAGGTGGAACCGGTGCAATAACCGATGCATGAAAGGTGCCAGCAACAGGCCCGCCGTGAACACCAGCACCAGGCCGCTGTACAGGGCATAGAACCCCGCGAACAGCTTGCCGGCCGCGGTGTGCAGCGTATCCACCGGGCCCATGCCGCCCAGAATCATCGACGCGTTCAGGAACGCGTCCAGCCAGTCCATGCCTTCGGTCAACCGATAGCCGACCATGCCGAGGGCCAGCGAAAGCACGATCACCAGCCCGCCTGCGAGCAAGGTGCGGCCGACGCGGCGCAGCAAGAAAGCGCGCCACGGCAGCAAAGGCTCGCCGCGGTGTTCGAAATGGAACAGATGGTGGGCCATGCCGTCGCTCCCGCTGCAGGGGGAGCCGGATTATCCGGCAGGCGCGCCGGTCAGAACAGCAGCGACGACATCCTGCGGCGGGTCGTCGACACCAGCGTTTCGTCGTGCACGATCCGGAACGCATCCAGCAGGCGTTTGCGCGCGAGGCCCTCGTTCCAGCCGCGATCGGCGGCGAGAATTGCCAGCCAGTGCTGCATGGCGTCGGCCGCATCGCCGCCCAGCAATTGCCGGACGCCCAGGCCGTCCAGTGCGGCGAAGTCGCGCGGATCGCGTTCGACGCGTGCCAGCAATTCCGTGGCAGGCGGTATCTGCGCCAGCGATTGCTGCATCACCAGCAGCGCAGCCAGCGCCTTGGCGCGATCGTCTTCGGCCAGGTCGACGGGCAGGCTGTCCAGCGTGGCCTGCGCGTTCGCGGTGTCGCCGCTGCGCGCGCGGGCCAGTGCGAGATCGAGCTTCAATCCGGCGTTATCCGGATCGGCGGCCAGCGCCTGCTCGGTGCGTGCGATGGCGGCCTGCGGGGTTTCCGAAGGCACGGCGCCTTCATCGTCCACATCCTGCGTCGGCGCCTCGATGCGCGAGGCGGGTTCGACTTGATGGCGCTTCAGGAATTCGCGCACCTGCGATTCCGGCAGTGCGCCGGAAAACGCATCGACGATCTGGCCGCCCTGGATCAGCACCACAGTCGGGATGCTGCGTACGCCGAACATTCCGGCGAGCTGCTGTTCCTTGTCGCAGTCGACCTTCGCGAGCCGGAATGCGCCGGCGTATTCGTCGGCGAGTTTTTCCAGGATCGGCCCGAGCGTCTTGCATGGCCCGCACCACGTCGCCCAGAAATCCACCAGCACGGGCGTTTGCAGCGATGCCTGCAGGACGTCGGTTTCGAAGTTGGCCTCGCCAGCTTCGAATACGAAGCTCTTGGCGGGCGCGGTGCCATCAGGTTTGGGATTGAGGTTCATGGCCGATCGGGAGTGTTTCGGTTTTTGCTCGTCATCCCGGCGAAAGCCGGGATCCAGTGTCTTTCGCGTAATGCGTCGATGCATCAAGTCGCTGGGTCCCGGATATCGCTTCGCGATTCCGGGATGCCGAGTGCGGAGTTGATCTGACTTCCGAATTGGAGGCCGTCGCCTCACATTCCAAGGCTGGACTTCAGGTCGGCTTCGGTGGGTTCGCCGTGCTGCTTGTACACGGTGCCGGCCTTCATCACGAATTTCACCTTCTTCATCAATGCAATGTCGTCCAGCGGGTTACCCGGCACCGCCACCACGTCGGCGTACTTGCCGGCGGTGATGCTGCCGAAATCATCCTGGTGCTTCAGCAGCGTCGCGGCGTGGGTGGTCGCGGCCTGGATCGCATACATCGGCGGCATGCCCGCCTGCACCATGTAGACGAACTCCTGGGCGTTCTCGCCGTGCGGGTACACGCCCGCGTCGGTGCCGAACGCAATCTTGACACCTGCCTTGTACGCGCGGCCCGCGGTGGCCATGATCTTCGGTCCCACTTCCATCGCCTTGCGCGCGACCTGCGGCGGATACCAGCCTTCCTTCGCCTTGCCCATCACGTATTCGCCGGCGATGATCGTGGGCACGTACCAGGTGCCGTGCTGCTTCATCAACTGCATGTCCTGGTCGTCCATGAAGGTGCCGTGCTCGATGGAATCGACGCCGCCGATTACCGCGCGGCGGATCGCTTCGGCGCCGTGCGCATGCGCGGCCACGGTGAAGCCGTAATCGTGCGCGGCGGCGGTGACGGCCTTGATCTCCGCGATGGTCATCTGCGGATTTTCAGAGCTGGAGCTTTCATCCAGCACGCCACCCGACGGCATGATCTTGATGAGGTCGGCGCCATCCTTGTAATGCTGGCGCACCGCCTTCCACGCATCCGCGGGCGAATTGATGATGCCGTCCTTCGGGGTCGGATCGCCTTGCAGATCCCAGCGATACCCGTCGGTCGGATCGGCGTGTCCGCCGGTGGTGCCGATGAACTTGCCTGCAGTGAAAATGCGCGGACCGGGAATTTCGCCCTTGTTGATTGCGTTGCGAAGCGCGATCGATGAGTTGTCGCTCTCGCCGAGGTTGCGCACGGTGGTGAAACCCGCCATCAACGTGCGCCGCGCATACACCGTGCTCTGGATCGCGTAGTCGGCGGGATTCAGGCGAAACTGGTCGCTGTAGGTGCTCTTGCTGAACTGCGACGTCAGATGCGTGTGCGAATCGACCAGGCCCGGCAGGCAAGTGTCGGCCGCAGGCATGTCGATCACCTTCGCGCCGTCGCGGTTCACCGCGCCCGGCACCACTTCCTTGATGCGCTGGCCGTCGATGACGATGCTGGTCGCGCCCAGCATCTTTCCCGCGACCGTGTCGATCAGGTGCGCGCAGTGGATCACCGTAAGTTCGGGCGCGGGCGCTGCATTCGCGGCCGGCGTCTGGGACGCCTGCGCGGTGGTGATCGTCAATGCCGCGATCGTGATCGTCAGCGGCAATTTGCGGAAACCTTGAATGCGCATGGTATCCCCCTCGGTCAGATGAAAGCCCGGCATCATAACCAGACCCGATGAGCCTGTCGCAGGTCGAAAGTGGCACTGCCCATGCGGGCGCTTGGCGCTGTTGCTGCACTGCGGTAGGCTGATCCATTCTCCACATCCGATAACGCCGCATCCGAGCCATGCAGGACACCCACGATCGCAGCGCCTACAACCCCAGCGCCGTCGAGGCCGCCGCGCAGAAGTTCTGGTCCGACACCCATGCGTTCGAGGTGAAGGAGGACGCGTCGCGCGAAAAGTATTTTTGCCTGTCGATGCTGCCGTACCCGTCGGGCGCGTTGCACATGGGCCACGTGCGCAACTACACGATCGGCGACGTGATCAGCCGCTTTGCGCGCATGCAGGGCAGGAACGTGTTGCAGCCGATGGCATGGGACGCGTTCGGCCTGCCGGCCGAGAACGCCGCGATCAAGCGCGGCATCCCGCCCGCGAAATGGACGCGCGAGAACATCGCGCACATGCGCGGGCAGTTGAAGGCGATGGGCTTCGCGATCGACTGGTCGCGCGAGTTCGCCACCTGCGACCCGTCGTACTACGTGCACGAGCAACGCATGTTCGTGCGGCTGTTCAAGCAAGGCATGGTGTACCGCAAGAACAGCGTGGTGAACTGGGATCCGGTTGACCAGACGGTGCTGGCCAACGAGCAGGTCGTGGACGGTCGCGGCTGGCGCTCCGGGGCCGTGGTCGAGAAGCGCGAGATTCCGCAGTGGTTTCTGAAAATTACCGCGTATGCTGATGAATTACTTGAAGGTCTTGACAAACTTCCGGGCTGGCCGGACGCGGTCAAGATCATGCAGCGCAACTGGCTGGGGCGCTCGGAAGGGCTGGAAATCCGCTTCGACGTGGAAGGCGGCGAATCGCTGGAAGTCTTCACCACGCGACCCGACACCTTGATGGGCGTGACCTGTATCGCGATTGCGGCCGAGCACCCGCTGGCGCAGGAAGCCGCGCGCAACAACCCGGCGCTGCAAACCTTCATCGAGGAATGCAAACAGGGCGGCGTGTCCGAAGCCGAACTCGAAACCAAGGAAAAGCGCGGCGTCGATACCGGCCTGTTCGCGTTGCATCCGGTGACGGGCGAGCGCGTGCCGATCTGGATCGCCAATTTCGTGTTGATGGGTTACGGCACCGGCGCGCTGATGGCGGTGCCGGGCCACGACCAGCGCGACTGGGAATTCGCGACCAAATACGACCTGCCGATCAGGATGGTGATCGTCAGCGATCCGGTGCGCGACGCGATCCGTGAGCTCGCGCGCGACGCCGCCGAGAACACCGACGCGATGAGCGCGGCGCTCGGCCAGTCGAAGGCGATCGACGTGGCCGAACCGCGGCCGGTCGAGGAACTGCTCGAAGAATTCGAAAACCGCATCATCACCGAAGGGCCGTTCCTGGAACACGGCACGCTGGTCAATTCCGGCGAATACGACGGCATGGATTTCCGCCAGGCGTTCGACGCGCTGGCCGAACGCTTCGAGCGCGAAGGCCGCGGCAAGCGGCAGGTAAACTGGCGGTTGCGCGACTGGGGCGTGTCGCGGCAGCGCTACTGGGGCTGCCCCATTCCGATCATCCATTGCCCGAAATGCGGCCCGGTGCCGGTACCGGAAGATCGGTTGCCGGTGGTGCTTCCGGAAGACGTCGCGTTCAGCGGCGTGCAATCGCCGCTGAAGACCGATCCGGAATGGCGCATGACGCGCTGTCCGCAATGCGCCGGCGCGGCC
>JAICIW010000129.1 GCA_025928735.1 Rhodanobacteraceae bacterium
TCAGGTGATCGATCAGGTCCTGGTCGGGCATGCGCGCGAGTTGCGCCGGTTTCGGCACGATGCCCGCGTGCGATTTTTCCGCAAGGTCGCGCAGCGCCGCGATCTTGTTGCGCGACACGCCAGCTGCACGCAATGCCGTGTCGTCGACGGCGTCCAGCCCGCGCGCGGTGATGCGACGTCCGCGCGACATCAATGCTTCAACCCTGCCCGCGATCGTCGCGGCGGCCTTGCCGGAAAGTTGCTGGTAAAGAATCGAATGCGCCAGCGCGTCGACCGGGTCGAAGCGCACCGAAAAATCGCGTTCGATCGGTCCGATCCGGCGCATCCATTTCGCGAGTTTGCGGTCGCGCTTTTCGAGATGCGCGGCTGCTGCCTGCACGTCGAAGCCGCGTGCGATTGTCTTTTGTGTCATGGAATGCTCTTGATGTAACTGCACGATGGCTGGGAAAATGGATTCCGGGTTCCGTCCGCAAACGGCGCGGACGGCCCCGGAATGACGAACAAACTATTGTTCATTCCCGGTGTACCCGTGACCCACCAAGGGATGGCAAAGAGGGGGGCTCATTGTTGCTGCCGGTACAAGGCAACGCCCAGCGCGATCCACCCCGCGACGAACGCCAATCCGCCCAGCGGCGTGACGATGCCCAGCATGCGCGGCGCGCCCAGCGCGAGCGCATACAGGCTGCCGCAGAACAACACGATGCCCAGCGCGAACAGGATCGCACCGAGGTGCGCGGCGTGCGAACGCCTGGCCGACAGCGCGCAAACCGCCAACGCCAGCGCATGCCAGAACTGGAAATGCACGGCCGTCTGCCAGACATCGAGCATCGGCGCGGAAACGAGCCGACGCATGACGTGCGCGCCCAACGCGCCCAGCAAGACGGCGCTCGCGCCGGCCACCGCGGCCGTCACGGCCGGCCAGCGCAGGCGCTGCGGAATTTTTTGTGCGGTCGAATTCAACGCCAGGCTCCTTCGCTTCGCCGTCGGCGTATCCGCAGCAGCCCGTACAGCAGCCCTGCCAGCGTCACCACGATCGGCATCAACAGAATGTCGATGAACTTCAGCAACACCGACAAGCGTTCGATGTCGGCGTCGAGGCTGCGTTGCACCGCGCGCAATTCGGTGCGGATGGCCAACTTGCGCTGCATGAACTGTTCGACGGCGCCCTTTTGCGCCTCGGTGCGATTGCGGCCGTGCGCGGCCTGCTTCAACTCCGCCAGATGTTGCTCGGTGTCGGTCAACTCGGCCTGCAACTGAAGCTGTTTGGTCTTGAACTTCTCGTCGGCCTGCCGGCGCAGTGCGTCGACGCGGGTGAACTTGCGCACGTCGACGGCACGCCCGCGAATCGCGATCAGGTCGGAGGGTCCGGCGAGGTCGTCGACCGCGTTGACGAAGAAGTCGCCGTTGTTGGCGAACGGGCTCACCAGTGTCTGGCCCTGCGACGGGCTTTGCTGCACCCAAAGCCGGTCGGACAGGAGATCGGTATCGCCCACCAGGATCACTTCGGGCTTGCGCGCTCCGGTGGCCGCATCGGCCGCGAAAGCAGGCGCCAAGTCGCCGCGCAGCCGTACCGCGATCGCGTAGTGTTCGCCTTGCGGCTGGTAGCCCTCGTACAACGGCGAGGGATCGAGCGCTTCACGCACGCGGCTGGCGGGCACGGCCATCGCGTCGGTGGTGCTCTGGATCAACGGATCGAGCCGCACCGCCGCCTGCGGCAACAACTGGAAGAAGCCGGCCGACGATACGTCGATCAAGCTGAGCACCCGGGTCACCGGATCGCGCCGGTTGAAATCTTCACCGGTCAAACCCAGCACCGCAGGATCGTACACGCGCGCATTGCTGCCGGGCGCTTGCACCTGCAGCGCGCGCGAACGATCCAGCAGCACGCGGCGGGGATCGAACGCCACGCCCCACGCCCCGAACAGCGTCGACAGATCGGACGGCTCGCCGCCGCCTACTTCGGAATCGGGATCAACGAACGCGAGCAGGCGACCGCCGTGCTGGACATAACGATCGATCGCCTTGACGTCAGCCTCCGACAGCCCGCTCGGCTGGATCAGCACCAGCACGATGGTGTCGGCGCCGAGCTTCGCCAGCGAAGCGGAGTCCAGTCGCTGCACGTCGAACAACTGCTGCACTTGCTGCAACGCCGTCCACGGCGGCGTGCTGTTGCCGTCCGCGTCGGCGTCGCCCCAGATCGGAAGTCCGCTGTAGATCGCGACGCGCGGCTTGTGCGCGGCGCTCAATTCATACAGCAATTTCGCGATGTCGTATTCGAGAAAGCGCTCCTTCGCCAACATGAAGAACGGAATCACCGAGCTGCGCCCGGTGCTGGCATTGCGCCCGGTCAATCCGAAAAAGATCGATTGGCTCGTACCGTCCGCGCGGGCCGAGGTCAGCCCCGCCTCGGTCGCGCGATCTTCCTCTTCCGAAAATGGCAGCGGGTCGATCTGCGTGAAACGCACGCGTCCGTGCGATTGCCGTACGACTTCCTGCAGCATGTTCACCACGCGCTGGTGGTAGGCGCGCAACTGCGGCAGGCTGTGACTGGCCCGATCGGAGAAATACAGGGTCAGGTCGAGCGGCTTTTCGAGACGGCCCAAAATGTCGCGCGTGCCGGGCGACAGCGTGTAGAGATGATCGTGGGTCAAATCGGCACGCACCGTGCCGAGCCAGCGCGATGCGCCCAGCACCAGCAGCACGTATAGCGCCGCCAGCACCGGCAGCGTCAACCACAATCTTCGACGCACCACCCCGCGCAAGCTCATCCGCCGCGCCTCGCGTCGAGGATCAGCACGTTCGCCACCAGCCAGGACACGATGGTCAGCACGAAATAGGCGACGTCACCCAGGTCGAGTACGCCGCGCGCGATCGCCTGAAAATGCGCCAGCAGGCTCAAGTCGGCCAGGCCATCCGCGATCCGCGCGGAGCCCAGAGTCAGCAACGGCCTCTGCACCAACGGGTCGCCCGCCAGCAGGAACAGGAAACACACCGCGAGTGCGGCGATGAACGCGATCACCTGACTGCGCGTCAGCACCGACAGGCATTCGCTGATTGCGAGGAACGCGCCCGCCATCAAAAAGCTGCCGATGTAACTGGCCAGGATCACGCCGTTGTCGGGCTGGCCGAGATAGTTGACGGTCAACCACATCGGAAATGTCAGGATGAGTGCGCAGCCGATGTACAACCATGCGGCGAGGAATTTCGCGACCACCGCTTCCCACGGGCGGATCGGCAGCGTCATCAGCAATTCCAGCGTGCCGCTGCGGCGTTCCTCCGCCCACAACCGCATCGCCAGCGCCGGCACCAGCACCAGGTAAAGCCACGGATGGAACTGGAAAAACGGATCAAGGTCGGCCTGTCCGCGCTCGAAGAATGCGCCGAGGTAAAACGTGAACGCGCCCGCGAACAGCAGGAAAATCACGCTGAACAGCCACGCCACCGGCGTGATCAGGTAGCCGCGCAGCTCGCGCAGGAACACGCCGCGGAATGCCATGCCGCGCGGTTCGCCGGCGATCTCGGCGCGCACATTCATGCCGCCGCCGCCATGTCGCCGGACCCGGATGTCACCTGCCGGAACACGTCTTCGAGCCGCCCGCGTTCGAGCTGCAACTCGTCCACGCGCACGCGCTGTTCGTCGAGCAGCTTCACCACCGCGTGGAAAATTTCCTGGCCGTCGCGCGGAAACACCGTGATGCGGCCATCCACCGGATCGACTTCCACGGTGTCCACTTCCGGCAGCCGGCCCAGCAATTCGCGCGCCAGCGCGCTCGCGGGCGCACGGAAACTGACCGCGTGGTGGTAGCGCGATTGGCGCTCCAACTCCGCGGGCGTGCCTTCCACACGCAGGCGCCCACCCGCGAGAATCGCGACGCGATTGCACGCGGCGCGCACTTCACCCAACGTGTGGGTGGAAACGATGATCGCGCGGCCGCGTGCCATGCCGCGGATCAGCGCGTGCACTTCGCGCTGCTGATTCGGATCGAGCCCGTCGGTGGGTTCATCCAGGATCAGCGCGGGCGGATCGTGCAGCAATGCCTGCGCGAGGCACACGCGCCGGCGGAACCCCTTCGAAAGCGTTTCGATGGTTTGCGAAAGCACCGTCTGCAACTGCAGGCGCTCGATCATCTCGTCCAGTCGTCGCCGTCCCGGGATGCCCGAAAGACCGCGCACGCGCAACGCGAACGCCAGGAATTCCGATACCGAAAGTTCGCCGTAACTTGGCGCGCCTTCCGGCAGGTAACCCAGCGCGCGGCGCGCCTTGATCGGTTCCGCCACCACATCGTGTCCGCACACGCGCGCCCTGCCGGAACCCGGCATCAGGAAACCGGCGATCATGCGCATCGTGGTGGTCTTGCCCGCGCCGTTCGGACCCAGCAGCGCCAGCACCTGCCCCGGCGACACCTTGAGGTTCAGGTCGGCCACCGCGTCGATCCTGCCGTAGCGCTTGCCAAGGTGTTCGGTTTCGATCATCACCAACGAATCGCGCGAGTGCGTGCGCAAACTCTAGCAGGGTGAGAACCGGCGCCCGGCGCCGCGGACGGTGACTCGCCAAAATACCGTTCACGCGACGTTGCTGCCAAACAAAAGGCCCGCACTTGGCGGGCCTTTTGATCAAACGACCCTCCGTCAACGACGGTGGCGTCTCTTCGCCTGCGCCGGACGCTTGCGCGCCTCGGGCTTCTTGTTGGCCTTGTCGGACTTTTCGGTGTTGTCGGCAGGTTTGGCGTTGCCCGACCAAATGGCCGGGTCCAGCGCCTCCAGCGGCTTGGCGCGGCCAGCAATCTGTTCCGGCGTCTGCGCGGGTGCATTCATCACCGGCAGGAACACGCGGTAGACCTGGTCGGAATCCGGCACGCTGACCGGAGAGGTCAACTGGTCGTACAAGCGGTTGGCGTTTTCGTCGTACTGGTAGCCGTGCGTGCCGGCGTAGGCCTTCAGCGCCATGCGCATCAGCGGAATGCCGGCCTCGCCCGTCCACGTGGCTTCCAGTACTTCGCGCGTCGGGAACATCGTGGCGCGCACATTGGCGTTGACGATCAACTGGTTCTTCTTGTCGAGGCTGCCGGGTGCCGGACCATTCTCGTCGTTGCTCGCGGACGAACCCGAAGCGGGCGCACCCGCGCTCGACGCTCCCGCTGCGCTGGACACGCCCGCGGCACTGCCGGCCGATGCCGCGCTGGTCGATGCAGGCGCTGCCGCCAGTTCGGCGCCGGTCGGCGGTGGCGGCAACTTGGTCAAATCATACGGCTTGCCGTCGATCGTCAGCGTGGTGCTGTCGATCGGCACCGCCAGGTCGAAGGTGTAAGTGGTGTCGCCCCACTCGGTGGTGATGGTGGTGGTCGGGCCGGCCGCCTTGACGCCCAGCTTGGCCATCGCGGCGTCGATCTCCTTCAGCGCCGCGGCCTTGGCCGTGTCGATGTCGTCCAGCGTGCGGGTGGCCTTGGTCGAGACCAGCAGCATCGGCGTGGCATTGGTGCGATACAGGCCCGGCTCGAGCTTGCCGTAGTCGACGTTCGGAATGCCGGCCAGCATGTTCTGCAGCGAATCGAGGCCGTATTGGATCATCGTGGCCGGATCGCCGTGGATCCACAACCGCGAGTAGCGGTCGATCAGATTCCAGCCATAGTCGACGTCGTAGCCCCAGGTGACGGTGCTGACACGCTGGCCATGGCTCGGCGTGACGGTGAAGGTGAAGGTCTTGTTCTCGCCGTGCCAGTCGTTGGTGAGATCCCAGGTGACGGTGCTGTTGCCGGCCAGATCGATGTTGCCGGACTTGTTGACCAGCTTGCCGTCGCCGATGGTGTCGTTGCCCTGCCACGTCAGCGTGGCGCCCGGGCCATAGGCCGGACCGGACATTGCATATTTCACCTGCGGGTCCTGCGCCTGCAGCGCGCCGCCGCCGTAATCGCCGAAACGCCTGAAGTTGTTCAGGACGTCATAGATGTGTTGCGGGTTGTGGCTGATTTCGATCGAGCGCTCGATGTGCGCGTGGCTGGGCAGGAACAGGCCCACGATCACGGCCAGAACGAAAACGATGATCAGGGCAACAGCGAATTCGAGCACACGGGTCATGCCAGGAATCTCCGGACGGCTTGTTCACATGGCCGGTACGCGAAGGCCAGGGTGGCTTCGTCACGCACCGCATTGCAACGGCGGAAAGGCGGATGGTAGCGGCTTCGCGGCGGCTGCGCCATCGTGTGTTCGTGCGACCGTCCCTGATCGCCGTTTCGTTGGAGGGCGACGCAACTTTCCCGCGATCCGTCGCCGACGGACGCCAGGACGGCCTTCCGTGGCCTGATTCTGGACAACCGCCGCTTCCTAGACAATTCCAAGTTCCAAGGCCTTGAGCACCGCCCGCGTGCGGTCGCGCACGCCGAGCTTGGAAAGAATGTTGGACACGTGGTTCTTCACCGTGCCTTCGGCCACCCGCAGCGAGTTGGCGATCTCCTTGTTGCTGTAGCCACCCGACATCAGGCGCAGGATTTCCGTTTCGCGATCGGTCAACGGATCGGGCTGGCCGAGACTGGTGAACTGGTTGTGCATGCGGCCCACGCCCGCGAGCAGGCGCTGCGTTACCACCGGCGCGATCAGCGAACCGCCGCTGGCGACGGTCTTCACCGCATCGACCAGTTGTTCCAGCGAGACATCCTTCA
>JAICIW010000302.1 GCA_025928735.1 Rhodanobacteraceae bacterium
CGAACTGCGGCACCTGCGATCGAAGCTGCGCGTGCGCGATCCGGGGCGCCTGCGCCAGCTGCCGCGCGCCGTCGACAAGGTCGACGCCCATCCGTTGTTTCGCGCAATACCCGGCCCCGTCGAGGCGTGGGAGCGCGGCCAGGGACGCGGGTGAGGCGCGATGCATCGCGAAACGCTGCCTGATGGAACCCGCGTGCTCGTCAAGCAGCGGCGCGACGTTCCCGCCGACTTCTTCGCGGCCGAAGCGCGCGGCCTTGCAGCCTTGCGCGAAGCCGACGCGTTGCGTGTACCGAAGGTCTTCGGGGTCGACATACAACGCATCGTCCTCGAAGACTTGGGCGAGGGGCGGCCCGCGGACGACTACTGGCAGCGCGCGAGCGCGGGACTGGCAAAGCAGCACGGCGTCACCGGCGAATTCTTCGGTTTCGAAAGCGACGGCTACTGCGGCGATTCTCCGCAGGACAACACGCCCGATGACGACGGCTGGCGGTTCTTCGCCGAACGCCGCCTGTTGCCGCAGATGCGCCGCGCGTGCGACGGCGGTTTGATCGAAGCACGCGACGCGAAGGCGGTCGAGCATATCTGCTCGACGCTTCGCGAGCGCATTCCCGGCATGCCGCCGGTGCTGCTGCACGGCGATTTGTGGTCAGGCAATCTGCACGTGTGCGCAAACGGCGAACCGGCACTGATCGACGCGGGCGCCGCGCACCGTGGCTGGGCCGAAGCCGAACTCGCGATGCTGACGCTGTTCGGCGCGCCGCCGCCGGCACTTTTCGACGTCTACGCCGAACGCGCTCCGCTACGCGATGATTGGCGCGAACGCGCGCCGTTGTACAACCTTTATCACCTGCTGAACCACTTGAATTTGTTCGGCAAGGGTTATCTTTCCGCGCTGCGCACGGCAGTGGCTGCATGCACGTGACCGGCGCCCAGTCGGAACCGGGTCCCGGGTCTTCGCTTTACAGATCCCGCGCGACGCGAAATCCGACCCTTCCGCTGCGCGCGTCGGCCGCCGCACCCATCCGGAACGATGATCGATCCTGGTCGGGCGCGCTGCCCCACGAACCGCCGCGGATTACGCGCTCGGCGCAACCGGGGTTCACCCACGCACTGCCGTCGCTGGGCGCGCGCACGTAGTTTTCGTGCCAGCAGTCGGCGACCCATTCGGACACGTTGCCGCTGATGTCGTAGAGGCCGAACGGATTGGGCTGGAAGCTCATCACCGGCGCGGGGCCCCAGTAGCCGTCGTTGTAAATCTTGAATGCATTCGCCCAACTTCGGTGCGCGGGCGAGCGATCGCCGGCGCCGGTGAGATTCTCGACCTTGCCCGTGGGCGCGCCATCGCCCCACCAATATGCGGTGGTGGTGCCGGCACGCTCGGCGTATTCGTACTCGGCCTCGGTGGGCAGGCGGTAGTGCTGGCCTGTGCGCTTGGACAGCCATTCGACATAGGCGTGCGCATCGTTCCATGACACGTTGACGACCGGATCGTTGCCCTGCGCGCGCTGGCCCGCGTAGTCGTCCTGCCAGCCCACGCCCGCGCGCGTCTGCATGCGGCCATTGGCTTCGTCGTACACCGAGGCTCCGCCCAGCCGGTCGGAGTCGGGCACGTAGCCCGACTGGCGAACGAAGGCACGGAATTCGGCGACGGTGACTTCGGCGCGCGCCATCGCGAAGCCCTTGGCGATCGTCACCTCATGCTGTGGCTGCTCGGCGCCGGTTTGCGCGCGGCCGCGTTGCGGTTCGCCCATCAGGAAGCTGCCACGCGGAATCACCACCATCCCGGGCGCCTGCCCCACGATGTCGAGAAAATGGTCGGCGAACACCTGCCCCGGATGGTAGCTCGAGTATTCGCGCGCGTTCTGCACTTTCGCGAGAAACGCGTCGGTAGGCGCACCGAGCGTGGCGGCCTGCTCCGCGATGCGCTGCGCGAGGCCTAGGTTGCCGGCGTCCAGTGCCGATTGCGCCTGCGCCATCAAATTGTCGGCGCGCCCCGTGCGCATCGTCGCGACGCGCGCGCGGGTGTCCGCGAGTGCCGGCGAGGACGGCAGGATCGCAGCCGCATCGGCCAGCGCCGCCTCGGCCTTGGCGTCGTCGTTCTGCGCGGCGGCGCTCAGCGCGCGATCCAGTGCCGGCTGCTGCACGCGCTGCAAGCCTTGGCGTGCCACCACGTTTTCGGGGTCGAGCGACAGGACCTTGCGGTAGACCGCCAGCGCGGTGTCGTCGCCGGGTCCTTCCAGCTTGCCTTTCTGCACCAGCTCACTGGCCTGCTCCAGCAACGGCTGCACCTTGGCGGCGGCGTCGATGCGCGCGGCCAGCGCGGCCATGTCGCCGTCGCGCCCCGGTAACTGCTTGAGCGCATCCAGATTCGTCCGCGCGGCGTCGGCGTCACCGGTCGCCAGCGACTGCTGTGCGTTCGCGACCATGCGCGCGTGCAACAGCGAAATCGCGGATTTCACGTGCGGATCGTCGGGTGCCTCCTTGGCCGCTTCCAGCACCAGCGCGAGCGCGCTGCCACTCCCGGGCCCGGTGAGATTGCCGGCGCGCGCGGCCTTGCCGGCTTCGGTCAGCAACTGCGCCACCTTGCCCTTGCCGCCGTGGCTGCCGAACGCGGCTTCGCGGCCACGCGCCGCGATCACCGACGAAGGCGCCAGCGAAATCGGCGGGCCGGCGTTGAGTTCGGATTCGGCCGAGGTCAGCTTGCGCGGCGTCGGACCGGCCGTCGGCGGGGCGCCGGAAGGCACCGCGTTGTGCGACCGCAGGATCGCCGGCTCGACCTTCAACGCCTGCGGGAAAAACCGGTACACCAGCGCGAACGCCAGCAGCAACACGCCGATCGCGCCACCGATGGCGTGCTGGCGGGTGAGGGTTTGCGGCTTCGGCATGCGTTGGTGACGGCTGGGTGATATCGTGTGCGGTTCACGATAGCAAACCTCATTGCAATGGAACACCGATCAATCGTCAGGCGAACGCCATGAACGCAGCATGGATCGATCAGGCAGGCGAGCTGCCGGCATTGCCGGATCGCGAACCGCTGGGACTCGACACCGAGTTCATGCGCCGCAACACCTTCCACCCGAAGCTGGCATTGGTGCAGGCTGCGCACAGCAGCGAACGCTGGCTGCTGGATCCGCTGGCGTACGCGGTCGGCGCCGACGTGCGTGCGCTCGTCGCCCGTCGCACCTGCGTGATGCACAGCGCCAGCGAGGATCTGGAAGCCTTGATGCCGCTGCTGGATGACACGCCGCTCGAACTGTTCGACACCCAGATCGCGGCGGCGCTGTGCGGCATGGGCGCGGGCCTGAGTTACCAGAAGCTGGTGGCCGGCGTCCTGGACATCGCGATCCCGAAGGACGAAACGCGTTCGGACTGGCTGCAGCG
>JAICIW010000161.1 GCA_025928735.1 Rhodanobacteraceae bacterium
GACCAGGATCACGTTGGTGTTGGAGAACATCGTCGAGAACGGCGTGTAGAACGTCCAGCCGGTGTCGACGCCGCCCAGCAGCAGGCACGCGATCGTGAAGCAACCGCCGATCACGAACAGGTACCAGCTCGCGAGGTTCAGGCGCGGGAAGGCGAGGTCGCGCGCGCCGATCATGATCGGCAGCAGGAAGTTGCCCAGCGTCGCCGGGATCGACGGAATCAGGAAGAACCACACCATCACCACGCCATGGAAGGTGAAGGTCTTGTTGTAGGTTTCCGCGGAGAGCAGCGCGCCCTGCGGTTCGACGAGGTTGATGCGGATCATCGCCGCAGCGACGCCGCCCATGATGAAAAACAGCGTGATCGTGATTGCGTACAGGATCGCGATGCGCTTGTGGTCGGTGGTGAGCAGCCAGCTCAGCAATCCCGACTTGTGCGTGTAGAAATCGCGCGGCGGTTCCAGTTCCGGCAGATCCGGCGTGATGACGGTGGCATTCATGAGTCAGACCTGTCCACAGTTAGCCAAATGAGCCGCGTTGCTTCGCAGCGGTCGCCAGACAAGGTGCGCGCCGCTGCGCCATGGTGGTCATGGTCAAGGCGCGCACCGCCGTATGGCAGCCGCTGCGGAGCAACCCTCCGGGCCGGGGCCATTTGCCCGCATGGCTGCGTCATCGTTCGTCTATGTATCGACATACATCTTCCTCACTCTTCCTTGCCCTGCAGGCAAATGGCCGACGGCGCGGCCCGTTTGGCTAACTGCGGGCAGGTCTAATACTTTGGCGTGCGGTCTGTTTCGTGCTTTCGTGTGCAGGCATGTGCCCCGGCTTGGTGGACTTGAGATACGCGATCAGCGCGAGCACGTCGCCCTCGCTCAATTCACCGGAGAACGACGGCATGATCGGCGCGTAGCCCGCGACGATCTGCTTGTCGGGCAACATGATCGAGTCGTGGATGTAGCGGTCGTCGGCGCTGACGGTGCTGCCGTCGGACAGGTGCACGATGCGGCCGTAGATGCCATCGAGATCCGGCGCATGCACCGACGCATTCGCGCCGTGGCAGCCGCTGCAGCCTTTCGCGCGAAACAGCGCCGCACCGCGCGCCGCGAGACTGGTGCCAGTGTTGTTCTCATCCAGCCAGCGTGCGTATGCGCGCGGTGCCATCACGATCACCTGGCCGCCCATTTTCGAATGGTCGAGTCCGCAATACTGCGTGCAGTAAAGCGGGTAGTCGCCAACTTGCGTCGCGGTGAACCAGAGTTGCGTGTAGCGATCCGGCAGCACGTCCTGCTTGACCCGGAACGCCGGCACGAAGAAGCTGTGGATCACGTCCTGCGAAGTCATCATCAGCCGGATCGGCACGCCCATCGGCACGTGCAGCGTGTTGATCTCGCGCTGGCCACCGGGGTGCTGCACCTTCCACATCCATTGCTTGGCGACCACGTAAATGGTTTCCGCGTTCGACGGTGGCGTGCGGCTGTGGGCGTACAGCGTGAGGCTCCACACGAACACACCCATGAAGATCAGAAACGGCACGGCCGTCCAGGTGAGTTCGACCGGCAGCGTTTCCTTCGCGAGGTGCCGATCCGCGGGACGGCCCTTGCGATAGCGGATGCAGAACACGAACATCACCACGAACACGCCGATCGCGACCAGCGCGCACAACCCGACCATCGCCCACCACAACTCGTCCAGCGGCCGCGCATTGGTCGACGCGTTGGGCAACAGATGGAACCAGCCGCCGGAACTCATGACCGCTCCTCCGTGCGACGCGTCTCGCTGCGACGCAGGAACACGACGAATCCGGCGAGCAACACCGCGAACGAAATGCCGAGCCCCTGCATGATCCGGTGGATCGTCAGCGTGTAGCGCCCGGTCGAGGTGTCGTACTGGCAACACAGCAGCACCAGCCGGTCGATGATGTTGCCGACGCTTCCATGCGAGGCATTCACCAGCGCCAGCCGCAGGGTTTCGGCCGGAAACTTCACGCCGAACAGGTATTGCGAAACCTTGCCGTCGGGCGTCAGCACCACGATGCCGGTCGCATGATCGAACTGATCGCTGCGCGCATCGAACATGTAGCGAAAGCCGATGCTGTGCATCAGCGGCGCGATCGACGTCCGGGTTCCGGTGAGGTAGTGCCAGTGCGCGACGCCAGCGCCGGGGTGGTTTGCTGCATCCATATGTTGCGCGTGGCGCGCGTCGGCCGGGGTTTCGTTCGGATCGATGCTGACCAGCACCACGTCGAACTGCTTGCCGGGCGTGAAGCCGGTCCCGCGCACACCCTTGGCGACACCGGTGCGCACCACGCTGCACAAGGTCTTGCAGGTGAAGTAGCCCGGCACCAGCAATACGGGCTTGCCGTGCAACAGCCCGCGCAGATGAATTGCCTTGCCGCTGGCATCGTGGAACACAGTATCCAGCGGCACCTGTGTGCCCAGTTCCTGATCGAAGCCGACGCGCTGGTGCAGGTCGGGCGGGGCGCGGACACGGGTGGCTGGCGCCGCGGCGAATGCGAGCTTCGGCGTCAGCAGCGCTGCCATGAGCACCGCGGCAACGCATGTTACGAAGCACATATTCTTTCGATCGTCATTCCGGCGCAAGCCGGATTCCATTTTTGGGCGAACGAAATCAACATGGATCCCGGCCTTCGCCGGGATGACGGCGGATAGATGATCGCGCGGTTGGCGTGTCATCTTGGCATCCCCGGTGACCTCGCAGATTTGGCGTTGCTCGAAGCGGAAGCCGGTACGCCATTCAAGATCGACGGAGCCGACGCATGCGCGTGCTGTGCGGCGTAGATTTTCATCGCTCGCTGGATCGGAATACGCGCGTAATCGTGTTGTGCATCCGTCCATGCGTAGCCGGACAGCAGTGCCTGTTTTTCTGCCCGGAACGTCGCGAGGTCGGTTTGCGGATGCGCCTGCAGGCGCGGCTGCGGTGGAATTTGCGCCGATCGCGCCGCGATCTCCGCATGGTTCGGGATCACCGCATGGGACAGGATCAGGTGCAGCGCGACCGCGATGGCGATCACGACCACGGCGAAGATGCCCGCAATGACGAGGATCGTGCGGTAGTTGATCGCATCGGGCTCGTGGCCGAAGGGTTTTTCCATTGGCTCAGCCATGCGACTGCTCCAGCTCGCCGGCGGCTGCTGCCGATGAAGCCCATGTGCTTCGTGCGGCGCGAAGTTGCCCGACCCATCCGCACCACCACAACGCGCCGATGCCCACGGGCGCGCACAGGTCGGTCCAGCGCAGCGCGAAGCCGCCGGTGCGAGAGCCGGGCACGATCAACCAGAATGCGTCGGCGCAACTGGCGACGATCAGCATCACCGCGATCGCACGCAGCCAGCCGCGATGTCGTTTGGCGGCGCGCGAAAGCAGGACGGCGAACGGCAGCGCGAAATTGAACGCGATCAGGAACCACGCGAGGTATCGCCAAGACGTCAGCGTGCGCGGGATGTACCACGCGTTTTCGTCGGGCAGGTCGGCGATCCAGACGGTGAGGTACTGCACGAACGCGAGGTACGACCACGCCAGCACGAACATCAGCAGCAGGTTGCCGAGGTCGTGGAGCACGTCGGGTGCGACCGTCATTTCACGATCGCGCCACGTCGCAGCAATCGCGGTCGCCAGCGCGCAGGCGCCCAGCAGCCAACCCGTGCCGACCATCATCCCGAATATCGACGAATGCCAGTGCGGTGTCAGCGACACGGCCCAGTCGACGGACGCCAGCAGCGAAGTGACGCCGAACACGATCAGGCCCGGCGCCGCGATGCGGCGCGCGCGGACGCCGTCGCCCATATTGCGCGTGAATGCGACCAGCCATCCGATCCACACCACGAAGTACATGATGGTGCGTATCACGAAGAACGTCGGATCGAGGTACCACGTTTGCTGCCGTACCTGCATGTGATGCCCGAACGTGGCCGGCGCGCTCCAGTCGTACAGCAGGTGCATGCACACCAATACCGGAATAACGGCCAACGCCATCAGCGGCAGCAACCGTGCGGCCGCAAGCAACGGCGGCCGGATGCAGTCGCCCCAGGCGCCACCGGTGATTGCGTGGATCATCAGCAGCGCGAGGCTGCCGATGCTCAGGCCCGTGAAAAAGAAGAACGCGAACAGATACGAAAGCAGTGCCTGCTTCGGTTCGCGCGACAGCCCCAGCAGCAGGCACGCGCTCAGCGCCGCGATGCCGATCAACAGCGCGAACCATTGCGCAAGCGTGCGAGGCAGCCAGGCGTTCATTGCAATGCCCTGCTTTCCCCCGCTCCCCCCGGCAGCGGGGCAGGGGTGAGGGTTCGGCACGGGGCTGAGTGTTGGGCGTTGCCCGAACCCTCACCCGCCGCTTCGCGGCACCCTCTCCCGGAGGGAGAGGGTTTCACTACTTGCGGCTGCGATGCGCCGAGCTTCTGCAAATCCGCCGCGCTCAAATCCGATTTCGGTGCGTGCTGGCTCAATTGCAACGCGCGGATGTAGGCCACGATCGCCCAGCGATCGTGCGGCGAAATCCGGTCGGCGTAGGGATACATCACGCCGTAACCGTTGCTGATCACCTTGTAGAAGTGACTGTCCGGCGCGTTGCGCAACGCGGCCGTGTGGTAACTCGGCGGGTGCGGGAAGCCGCGTTCGGCGATCATGCCGTCACCATCGCCTGCGCGGCTGTGGCAGGGCGCGCAGTAGATGTCGAAACGTTGTTGCCC
Source organism: Rhodanobacteraceae bacterium (assembly GCA_025928735.1). Taxonomy (GTDB): domain Bacteria; phylum Pseudomonadota; class Gammaproteobacteria; order Xanthomonadales; family Rhodanobacteraceae; genus 66-474. Next base: position 4,704 of record JAICIW010000161.1, read on the forward strand.
ACGCGAAAGCAGCGTCGGCGTGATCGGCAACGGGTTCGCGTAGCCGGGCGAAGCGGCGGCGCCCGTCTGCGCGAGCGGTTTCCCGTTTGCGTCCACGCCGCTGACCGGGCCCGCGAGTGGCACCAATGCGACGCGATCCGTGCGCCCGCTCGATACGCCAGCCAGCGCGCCAGCCGAGTAGGGTTGCGTGCCCGGCACTTGCGGCCGCGACGAGTTGCCGTTCGCCCACAGCGGACTCGATGTCAGCGGCTTGTACTTCGGCTGGTCGTACATCTCGTGCATGCCGCGCTCGCAACCGGTGAGTGCGAGCGTTGCGAATGCGAACACCAGAAGCCTTGCCGCCAAGAGGCCTCGATCTTTGCTCGTCATTCCGAGGCCGTCGCCGGCTTTGCCGGCGACGAAACCCGGAACCCAACGACTTTTCGCGACCGGAAAAAAAGTCACCGGGTTCCGGGTTCGGCCCGCGGTAAATCTGCGGGCCGTCCCGGAATGACGAATGAGGTGGCGGCGGCGGATCATTCCGCCACCTCCACCACCGACAGCGGCGACAGCGTTTTCAGGAATCGCTGCGTGGCCTGCGGATCGAAGCGCGGATCGTCGCTGCGCACCAGCAGGAAGAAGCGGTCGCTGGTCGCGCGTTCGAACTCGTGGCTTTCGAATAACGGATGATGCACGCGCGGCAGCCGCGCGCCGAACAGCACGGCGCCGACGCCGAGCAATACCGCCCACAGGATCGTCATCTCCACCGCCGGCGGAATGAACGCAGGCCAGGAAAAGGTCGGCCGCCCACCCACGTTGATCGGGTAATTCACCACCGCCGAATACCATTCCAGCCAGTAGGTGAACGTGCCGCCGCCGATCGCGCCGAGCAGCATCCAGAATGGCACCCAGTGATGGCGTGCATCCAGCGCCTCGTCCAGTCCCTCGACCGGGTAGGGCGAGTAGGCTTCGACGCACGACGCGAAATAGCCTTCTTCGCGCACGCGCCGCACCGCCGCGAGCAGGTGCTCCGCTTCGGCGAATTCAGCCAGCAGGCCGTGCACGCGCGCGCTCATCGCTGCGCCTCCCCGCCGCGCCGCGCCGCGAGCAACTTGCGCAGCTCGAACATCGACAGCATCGGCAGCAGCCGCGTGAACAGCAGGAACATGAAAAAGAACATCCCGATCGAACCGATCAGGAACGCGATGTCCCAGAACGTGGGCCAGAAC
>JAICIW010000142.1 GCA_025928735.1 Rhodanobacteraceae bacterium
ACCGGTCAGCAGGTGTACGCGCAAGGCTCCGACCTCGTGGTCACCGGCACCGTCGCCAACGGCGCGGAAGTGCTGGCCGACGGCAACATCCATATTTACGGGGCGTTGCGTGGGCGCGCATTCGCGGGCGCGCTGGGCGACACCGGCACGCGCATCTTCTGTTCGGAATTCCGCGCCGAGATCGTATCGATCGCAGGCCACTACCGCGTGTTCGAAGAATTGCCGAAGGAATTCGCCGGCCGCGCCGTGCAGATCTGGCTCGCACAAGAAGATTCGAAACCGGGCAAACTGCAGATCGCGGCGTTGTGACATCGCGCATTCATCCTTGACCCGAATAATGGCGCCTTTGCGCCACCCTCCACTGCAACCCGAAGATCATCGGAGAATCCCTTGACCGAAACCATCGTCATCACGTCCGGCAAGGGCGGCGTCGGCAAGACCACCACGTCCGCCTCGCTCGCGTCCGGACTCGCCCAGCGCGGCCACAAGACCGCGGTCATCGATTTCGACGTCGGCCTGCGCAACCTCGATCTCATCATGGGCTGCGAACGCCGCGTGGTGTACGACTTCGTGAACGTGATCCAGGGCGAGGCCACCCTGAAGCAGGCGCTGATCCGCGACAAACGCCATGAAAATTTGTACGTGCTGGCGGCCTCGCAGACCCGCGACAAGGACGCACTGACCCAGGAAGGCGTCGGCCGCGTGCTGGACGAACTGAAGCAGGACGGCTTCGAATACATCATGTGCGATTCGCCCGCCGGCATCGAGAAAGGCGCGCACCTCGCGATGTATTTCGCCGATCGGGCGGTGGTGGTGGTGAATCCGGAAGTCTCGAGCGTGCGCGATTCCGACCGCATCCTCGGCTTGCTGTCTTCCAAGACCCGGCGCGCTGAAAAGGGCGAAGGCCCCGGCGCGCAGCAACTGCTGCTGACGCGCTACAACCCGGTGCGCGTCGAAGCGGGCGAAATGATGAGCGTCGGCGACGTCGAGGAAATCCTCGGCATTCCGGTGCTGGGCGTGATTCCGGAATCTGAAAACGTGCTGGCCGCGTCCAACTCCGGCGTGCCGGTGATCCACGATGCCGGCTCGATCGCCGGACAAGCCTATGCCGATGCGGTGTCCCGCCTGCTCGGTGAAGACGCGGCGATGCGATTCGTCGATGCGCCGAAGAAGGGTTTCTTCAAGCGCATGTTCGGGACATGAGGAGGCCGCAATGAGCCTGTTGGATTTTCTGCGCCCACGCCCGAAGAACACCGCCAACATCGCGCGTGAACGCCTGCGCATCATCGTGGCGCAGGAACGCGTCACGCGCGATGGCCCCGATTACCTGCCGCTGCTGCGCAACGAACTGCTGGAAGTGATCCGCAAATACGTGCACGTCGGCGCCGACGCGGTGCAGATCAACGTGGAACGCAGCAGCGAAGGCGAGGTGCTCGAACTCTCGGTGGCGTTGCCTGAGGCGGGCAAAGCCACGGGCACAAGTGGCTGAAGCGCGGAACTCGGGGCAAGATAACAACATGTCGTCATTCCGGGGCCGCGCGCAGCTTCACCGCGAGCGGAACCCCGCAATCGCCCGTGGTCGCCTTTGATCAACAAAATTGATTCCCGCTTTCGCGGGAATGACGACAGAAGAATTGTTACGCTTTTCCAAGTCCCGACCAGACCAAAGTCACCGGGTTCCGGGTTCCGCGCTGAGCGCGGCCCGGAATGAAGACATGAAAGTTCGGCGCGATAACAGCATGACGGGTCCGCTATCCCTCTCGGTCCTGCGCCTCGCCGACATCGGCTTCGAGGCACCGGCCGCGCTGCTCGCGCGGTACGGACTCGAACTGGTGCGCGTCGACGACGATGCGCCGATCCCCGGCAGCTACTGGGGCGAACCCGAAGCTGGTGTGATCGCGTCGCAGGTGTATGCGCGCGCCGACACGCCGGTGCATTCGCTGCTGCACGAGGCCTGTCATCTCTTGACGGCAGACCCGGCGCGGCGCGCGTCGATCCACACCGACGCCAGCGATTCGCTCGAAGAAGAAGACGCGACCTGTTACCTCCAGATCGTGCTGGCCGACGCCATGCCCGGCTTCGGCCGTGAGCGCGCGCTGGCCGACATGGATGCGTGGGGTTACTCGTTCCGGCTCGGCTCCGCGCGCGCGTGGTTCGAGCAAGATGCCGAGGACGCGCGTTCGTTTCTCGTTGCGCGCGGATTGTTGCCCCCCGATGCGCAAGCTTGAAAGCCCTCCCCTTCAAGGGGAGGCGGAGCGAAGCGAACGCGCGCAGCGTGGGTTGGGATGGGTTTCGATGAAGCAACACCATCCCTATCCCGACCTCGGGCGTCCTGCCCTGAAAGCCCGGTCTGCACATCCCTGTACAACCGTTCACGGGCGCGCCGCAGTGCCGCGCGAAAGCCCGGCTCACCCTGGAAGGGAAAGGAGACAAGCCAGCACCTTGCATCATTCCAGTATTGATGGCCGCACCGCGCGAGAGCCGCTACCATACGCCGACACGCAAGGGAGATGGCATGCCTCCCCGAACCGCCGGACCTCCGGCTGATGATGCCTGCGCCACCGGGATTCCGGCGCGTAGGTGTTGCGTTCTGAAGCGCGACGCGCGCGGTTCCCGACCACCTTCCAACGGAGTCGGATACTCGACATGCTGATCCAAGCCCTGCTCGCCACCGGTTGCGGTGCCTTCCTCGGCGCGTGCCTGCGCTATCTGTTCGGTGTCTGGTTCAACCCCATCTTTCCCACCGTGCCGCTGGGCACGCTCGCCGCCAATCTTCTCGGCGGCTTGTTGATGGGCGTGATCCTCGGCGCGTTCGCGCAGTTCCAGTCACTGTCGCCCGAAACCCGCGTGTTCATCACCACCGGTTTCCTGGGTGGCCTGACCACCTTTTCGACGTTTTCAGGTGAAACCGTCACCCTGCTTCTGCGCGGCCAGTACGGCTGGACCTTCGGCATCATCGGCGTACACGTGATCGGTACACTCGGGATGACACTCTTGGGCTTCGCGCTGATGCAGGGGCTGCTGAGGCACTTCGCATGAATGACACCGCACCCACCCAAGGCGTGTACCTGCGTTTCTTCGTCCACGAGAACCGCCGGCATGGGGGCGTGCTGCTGTACGACTGGCTGCTCGCGGAAGCGAAGAAGCTCGGACTCTCGGGCGGCACGGCGTTCCGTTCGATCGCGGGCTACGGCCGCCACGGCGTCACCCACGAAGCGCATTTTCTGGAACTGGCCGGACAGGAAACCGTGCGCGTGGATTTCGTGGTGACCCGCAAAGCCGCCGACACGATGCTCGCCCGCGTGCGCCGGGAAAACCTGCAGATGTTCTACGCGTTGTTGCCGGCCGAATTCGGTGTTCTGGGCGACGGCGCGCAGTGAGCCCGACAGCGCCGGCATCCTCGCCTCTCGCGCGCCGGCGCGCGCTGACGTTCGTGGTGTTGATCGGCATCGTCAGCCTGTTCGCCGACATGACATACGAAGGATCGCGCTCGATTTGGGGCCCGTTTCTCGGCACGCTGGGCGCGACCGGCGCGATCGTGGGACTGGTCGCGGGCGGCGGCGAATTGCTGGGCTATCTGTTGCGCCTGTTCACCGGCGTGCTGGCCGACAAGACGCAACGCTACTGGACGATCACGATTGTTGGTTACGCGATCAACCTGCTGGCAGTGCCGGCGCTGGCGCTCGCGGGCAACTGGCCGGTCGCGGCGGGCCTGGTAATTCTTGAGCGCAGCGGCAAGGCGCTGCGCACGCCGGCGCGCGACGCAATGCTTTCCTATGCCGCCAAGGACATGGGTGGCGCGGGCTGGGCGTTCGGCCTGCACGAAGCACTGGATTCGATCGGCGCGGTGCTGGGTCCGCTGATCGCGGCGCTGGTGCTGTTCCTGCATGGGGGCTACCGGCACGCGTTTGCATGGCTGCTGCTGCCGGCACTGGCCGCGCTGGCCACGCTCGCGATCGCACGTGCGAAGTTTCCGCAACCGCAGGATCTCGACGCTCGTCCCGCGCCGGAACTCGATGACGCGCGCGCCCTGCGCGACCTGAAGATATTCCTCGTCGCCACCGCGCTGATCGCGGCCGGCTTTTCCGACTTCGCGTTGATCGCGTTCCACCTCGCGCGCGATCACATCGTCGCGAGCGACGCGGTCCCGGCTTTGTATGCGCTCGCGAGCCTGGCGGGCGGACTCACGGCGTTGGTACTCGGCAAGCTGTTCGACCGGCAAGGTCTGTCGGTGCTGTTGTGGGTCACCCTGATTCCTGCGCTGTACGCGCCGCTGGTGTTCCTCGGCGGCCCATGGGCCGCACTGGCTGGCATGGCATTGTGGGGCATCGGTTTCGGCGCGCACGATTCATTGTTCCGCGCCGCGGTCGCGCAACGCATTCCGCGCGAGCGCCGCGCCACGGTGATGGGCGTGTTCAACGCGATTTACGGCACCGCATGGTTCGCCGGCAGCGTGCTGCTCGGCGTGTTGTACGATGTCAATCCGCTCTACACGGTGATCGCCGCACTGGTGTTGCAGCTCGCGGCCTGCCCGCTCTTGTGGAGCCTTCGTCCTCGCAAAAGGAGTGCACGATGAACGACATGACGGCGAACACCGAACCCGCACGCCTGTCGCGCCACGATCTGGCGCTGCGCGAGAAGGCACGGAAGCTGCTGGACCACGCGGACGTGCACATCGACGGCGACCGGCCCTGGGACCTGCAGGTCCACGACGAACGCGTGTTCGCACGCGCTTTCGCGCACGGATCACTCGGCCTTGGCGAGGCCTACATGGATGGCTGGTGGGACACGCCGTCACTGGATCAGTTTTTTTATCACGTGCTGGGCGCGCACCTAGACGAACAGCTGCGCGACTTCGACGCGTTGCGCGCGCACCTGCGCGCACGTTTCCTCAACATGCAGCGCGGCCGCAAGGCGTTCAAGATCGGCAAGGCGCACTACGACATAGGCAACGACCTGTTCACGAAGATGCTGGGCAAGCGGCTGGTGTATTCCTGCGGCTACTGGGCCAACGCCAACAATCTGGACGACGCCGAGGAAGCCAAGCTCGACCTCGTCTGCCGCAAGCTGCAATTGAAGCCCGGCATGAAGATCCTCGACATCGGCTGCGGCTGGGGCGAAGCACTGAAGTACGCCGCGGAGAAATACGGCGTGTCGGGTGTCGGCGTCACGGTGTCGGAACAGCAGGCGCAGTTCGCGCGCGAACTGTGCAAGGGCCTGCCCGTCGAAATACGCCTGCAGGATTACCGTGACGTCACGGAAAAGTTCGACGCGGTGTATTCGATCGGCATGTTCGAGCACGTCGGCGGGAAGAACTACCGGACGTATTTCGAAGTCTGCAATCGCTGCCTGAAGGACGAAGGCCTGTCGGTGCTGCACTGCATCGGCACCAACGGGTCGCCCAGCCGCCCGGACCCGTGGATCGAGAAATACATCTTCCCCAATTCGATGATCCCGGCCGCTTCGCAGGTGACGCCCGCGCTGGAAAACCTGTTCGTGGTCGAGGACTGGCACAACTTCGGCACCGACTACGACAAGACGCTGATGGCGTGGCTGGCCAACTTCGATGCCGCGTGGCCGGAACTCACCGCGAACAACCCGCGCTACGACGAACGCTTCCGGCGCATGTGGCGCTACTACATCTGCGGTTCGGCCGCGACGTTCCGCACCCGCCGCGACCAGCTGTGGCAACTCACGCTGTCGCCCAACGGCGTGCCGGGCGGCTATCGCGTGCCGCGCTGAAGGTTCCTGCAGGCCACCGGTTGTGATACACAGTCCGCTCCAGGGATCATTGCAAGGCCGTTCGGGGTGGCCTGCATGCCAGACGATGCAGGAACAAGGGAGTACCACAGCGGCGATTGCGTGATCCTGCCGGCCACGCGGCGCCTGCTGCGCGAAGGCGTGGACGTCGAGCTGGAGGCCAAGGTCTTCGACCTGATCCTGTTGCTGGTGCGCGACCATGCGCGCGCGCTCGGCAAGCAGGAACTGATCGAAAAGCTGTGGGGCCGGCGCCCGATCACCGACGCCGCGCTCAGCCAGTTGATCTACAAGGCGCGGCGCGCGTGCGGCGACGACGGCGAGCAGCAACGGGTGATCCGCACCATCTACGCGCGTGGCCTGCAGTGGGTCGCGCCGGTGCGCTGCGTG
>JAICIW010000210.1 GCA_025928735.1 Rhodanobacteraceae bacterium
CACCGCGTCGAAGAGGTCATGCTTCGGCCAGTTGCCGGCGACCAGATTCAGTGGCTGGAACGTGACCCGCGCGGCCAGTTCCGGCCGCACCCGCGCATAACCCGCGCGCTGACCGCCGCCTTTCTGGAAAAAGCGCTTGCGGCGCTTCTCGTCCAGTTTCTCCACTTGCGCCATCGGGTACACGCCGCGCGCGGCCACGTCCAGCGCCTGGGTGTCGATGTCGGTGGCGAACACACGCACGTCGGCGTGCTCGCCCAGCGTTTCCACCAGCTGCATCGCGATCGAATACGGTTCCTGACCGGTCGAGGCCGCCGCGCACCAGACCCGCACGGGCCCTGCGCGTCCGGCGACGTGCCGCGCGAGCAGCGGGAAATGATGTTCCTCGCGGAAGAACGACGTGAGGTTGGTGGTCAGCGCGTTGGTGAAGGCTTCCCATTCGGCCGAGCGGGGATCGCCTTCCAGTTGCGCGAGGTAATCGGAGAATCGTGTCAGATGCAGGTGCCGCACGCGGCGGCCAACGCGGCTGTAGACCATGTCGCGCTTGTGCGCGGCCAGCACGATGCCGGCGCGCTGGTAGATCAATGCGCAAATGCGTTCCAGATCGTGGTCGTCGAATTCGAGATCGCGCACCAGTGCGATGCTGCAGACCCGGTTGGCGGGCGCACGCCGCGGCAGGAAACGCGCGGATCGCTGCGCGTCGCGCGCCGAGATCGCATCCGCGTGATCGGCTACCGTCACCGGCCGCAGCGGGTCGCGAATTGCGTCCGCGGCTTCTTGCCGCACATCAACTTGTTGAAGATTCACGGGTCCCTGCACTTACGCCGCGCGGCTCTCGCCGGTTTCATCGACCAGCGCCATCTCGCGGCTGGTCAGGAGTTTCTCGATGTCCACCAGGATCAGCATGCGGCCGCCGAGGTCGCCCAGGCCCTGGATATACGCGAGCGGCAAACCCACGCCGAATTCCGGCGCCGGCTTCATCTGTTCCGGCGCGAGCGTCATCACGTCGGAAACGCGATCGACCACGACGCCGACCACGCGCTTGCCGATGTTCACCACGATCACGACCGTGTTGGTGTCGTAGGCCGCGTTTTCCATCCGGAACTTGATGCGCAAGTCCACGATCGGCACGATCACGCCGCGCAGGTTGGCCACGCCCTTGATGAAGTCCGGTGCATTGGAGATGCGCGTCACGTGGTCGTAATCGCGGATTTCCTGTACCTTCAGGATGTCGATGGCGTATTCCTCTTCGCCCAGCGAGAACACCAGGAATTGGCGGTTGCCGGTGTTGTCACCGACGCGGACTTCAATGGATGCTGCGGGATTCATGGCGACTCGAACTCCTGTGTGATGCGTGCCTGAGCCGGTCATCAACAAACACGTTATCGGCAAATACGCCGTTTTCTTTCTGGCTGGCGGCGATCTGGCAGAGGTCGTTCACGTCTAGGATCAACGCCACGCTGCCATCGCCCATGATGGTTGCGGCCGATACGCCGGGAACCTTGCGGTAATTGGTTTCGAGGTTCTTGACGACCACCTGCTGCTGGCCCACCAGTTCATCCACCAGCAGCGCGTAGCGGCGGCCGCGGCCCTGCACCACCACCGCGATCGCGCGGGTGGCATCGGCGCAGGCTTCGGAAACCCCCATCGCTTCGTGCACGGCCACGATCGGCAGGTAGTCCTCGCGCACCTTCAGCAGGAGGTCGCCGCCGGCGGTGCCGTGCAGGTCCTGGTCGCGCGGCTGCAGGGATTCGATCACCGCGGTGACCGGCAGGATGAAGGTTTCGCGCCCGACCCGCACCGACATCCCGTCGAGGATCGCGAGCGTCAACGGCAGCACCACGCGGGTGGTGGTGCCCTGGCCCGCGCGCGAAACCACTTCCACGTGCCCGCCCATGCCTTCGATGTTGCGCTTGACGACGTCCATGCCGACGCCGCGCCCGGACACATTGCTGACCTGCGCCGCGGTGGAGAAGCCCGGTGCGAAGATCAACTGCCAGACGTCCTCGTCGCTCATCGCGTCGGACACGTTCATGCCGCGCTCACGCGCCTTGGCAAGAATCTTCGCGCGATTCAGCCCGGCGCCATCGTCGCTGACCTCGATCACGATGTTGCCGCCCTGATGTTCGGCGGAAAGGGTGAGCGTGCCCGTACGCGGCTTGCCGGCGACCTCGCGCTCGTCCGGATGCTCGATGCCGTGGTCAAGGCTGTTGCGGACCAGATGCGTCAGCGGATCGACGATCTGCTCGGTGAGGCTCTTGTCCAGTTCCGTCGAGCGGCCCCCGGTGACCAGTTCCACATCCTTGTCGAGTTTGGCGGCGAGGTCGCGCACCAGCCGCGGGAAGCGACTGAACACGTTGTCCATCGGCACCATGCGCACCGACATCACCGCTTCCTGCAGGTCGCGCGCGTTGCGTTCGAGCAGGTTGATGCCGGCGACGAGGTTCGCGTGCACGGACGCGTTCAACTTCCCGACCGCCTGATTGAGCATGGATTGCGTGATGATCAGCTCGCCGACCAGATTGATGATGTGGTCGACCTTGTTGACGGGGACGCGCAGCGACGATTCGCCATGCGTGCTCGCCGGCCGCGCAGCACTTTTCGCGTCGACGGCGGGCGTCGCGGCAACCACGGCTTCGACTTCGACGGGCGCCGGCGCTTTCGCGACCGGTTCGGGCTCCGGCATCGACTCCGGCGCGGGCGCTTCGGCGTCCGGTGCGGACTCGGCCACCACGGCTTCGATCTTCAACTGTTCCGGCTCGACGATGAAGCACATCACCGCTTCGATGTCCGCCGCACTCTCCGACGAGACCAGCACCACTTCGTGACAATCGCCTTCGCTGTGCCGGCTTTCGATCTGCCCCAGGCGGCCCAGTTCCTCGATCAGGAGATCGCGGTCCTTGTCGTTGACGCCGAGCAGCATCACCCGATACGCCGGCATGCCGCTCGCCGACGACGGCGCGGTTTTTTTCCGAGCGGATTTCTTCGACGGCTTTGCGAGCGCGGCTTTTTTCGCGGTCGCTTTCCTGGCGGTGGGCTTGGCTGGCTCGGCTTCGGCCTTTGCGGCGCCCGCGGCGTCGATCTCTTCCTTGGCGAGGCGTTGCAGGACGGCGCAAATGCGTTCCAGCGCCTCCGGATCGGGCGTTTGTCCCTGCCGGTAGGCGTCGAGTTGATCGTCCAGCATGTCCTTGGTTTCCAGGAAGATATCCACGAGGTCGCGGCGCAGCGTCAGTTCGCCGCGACGCGCGGCATCGAGCAGGTTTTCCAGCAGATGGGTGGTGCGCTGCAGCGCCTCGAAGCCGAAGGTGCCGGCGCCGCCCTTGATCGAATGCGCGGCACGGAAAATCGCGTTCAATTGCTCGGGATCGGGGTGCGCCAAATCCAGCGCCAGCAATTGCGTCTCCATGCCGTCAAGCAGTTCCCCGGCTTCCTCGAAGAACGACTCGTGGAATTCGGAAACGTCCATGTCACTTCCCCTGCTTCAGCTTGATGGCGGGCGCCGCCAGGGCGGCCCGGTTTGCGACAGGCATTGGGTCGCCGACGTCGGGCAGCTCGCGGTCGGCCTGTGCGTCCTGTTGCGACAGTGGCGCGCCATCGGTGATGCGTTGCGAGGCCTTGGTCGTCAGCACCAGGAGTTCGATGCGGCGGTTGGCCGGGTCGCTGGGCTTGGCGCCCGGCAGGGGGATGCGATCGGCCACGCCCGTCACGGTCAGCAATTTGCTGCCGTCGAGTCCGTCGGCAACCAGCTCGCGGCGCGACGCGTTGGCGCGCGCGGCGGACAGTTCCCAGTTGCTGTAGCCGTTCTCGCCGCTCTGGAACGGACGATCGTCGGTATAGCCGTAGATGCTCAACTGGTTCGGCAATTCGTTGAGGAACGGCACCATCGCGTGCAGCAGATCGCGCATGTACGGCTCCAGCTTGTCGCTGCCCAGCTCGAACATCGGCCGGCGGTCGCTGTCCACCATCTGGATGCGCAGGCCCTCCGGCGTCATCTCGAAGCGCAACTGGTCGCGCACGTCGCGCAGCTGCTTGTTGGCCTGCACCGCCGCCATGATGCGATCGCGCAAGTGGCGCAGGCGCTGGCGTTGCTCGCTCGGGCGCGGTTGCGCCTGCACGTGTATGTTCGCGCGCTCGCCTTCGTTGTAGGCATGGTCCGGGCCGCCGCCGGGGATCGCGCTGTCGCTGGCGGTGTCGCGGTCGCCGCCGGCGACGGCCTGCGCCAGTGGCGTGCTGAAGTAATCCGCGAGCCCGCGCAATTGTTCGGGCGTGGCGGTCGCGATCACCCACAACACCAGGAACAGCGCCATCAGCGTGGTCATGAAGTCGGCAAGCGCGATCTTCCAGGCGCCACCATGATGGCCGCCATGTCCGCCGCTCTTGCGACGGATGATGATGCGGGGGTGGCCGCCCTCTTTCATGCCGCCTCGCTCCCTTCCGACCGCTTGCCGCGGACGTGGCTTTCCAGTTCATCGAAGCTCGGGCGCTCGGCGGAATTGAGCGCCTTGCGGCCGAACTCCAGCGCCAGTTGCGGCGCATAGCCGTTCAACGTCGCAAGCAGGGTGACGCGGATGCACTGCAGCATCCGCACCGCCTCGCGCACCTGGCGATCGATGCGGCTGCCGATCGGGTTGACCACGCCGTAGGCAAGCAGGATGCCCATGAAGGTGCCGACCAGCGCGTGCGCAATCATCTCGCCCATTTCCGTCGATCCGCCACCGGCCGACGCGAGCGCCTTCACCACGCCCATCACCGCCGCGACGATGCCGAAC
>JAICIW010000122.1 GCA_025928735.1 Rhodanobacteraceae bacterium
ATCGACTATCTGCAGGCTATCGGCATGGCCAACATCGCCGCACGCGAACGCGAGCTGCTGGAATACGCGACGCCGCGGCTCGGCGCCATTCCGGGCATGCGCATCTTCGGCAACGCGCCCGGCAAGGCCGCGGTCATTTCGTTCCTGATCGAGGGCGCGCATGCGCACGACCTGGCGACGCTGCTCGACCAGGAGGGCGTGGCCGTGCGTTCCGGCCACCACTGCGCGCATCCGCTGATGCAGTTTTATGGCGTTGCCGCCACCTGCCGCGCCTCACTGGCGTTCTGGAATACCGAAGCCGAGATCGACGCCTTCGTGGACGCGATCGGCCGGGTGCGGAAGCTGCTTGCATGAGCACGGCGGTGCGGTTTCGCTCCGCGGGGCCGGCTGATATCGAAGCGATCGTCGCGCTGACCGAGTCGGCTTATCGCGGTGACGCCAGTCGCGTTGGCTGGACCACCGAGGCCGATCTGCTGGACGGGCAGCGCACCGATGCCGCGGAAGTCGCGGCATTGATTGCGAATCCACACGTGATGCTGCTGTTGGCCGAACGCAATGGGCAATTGTTGGCAAGTTGCGTGCTGGAACGTTTGTCCGGTGAACACGCCGGCGACGGCTACTTCGGCATGTTCTCGGTGCGACCGGACGCGCAGGGCAACGGCACCGGACGGGCGTTGCTGACCGAAGCCGAGCGCGTGGCACGCGACCAATGGCACGCTCGTGCGATGCGGATGACGGTGATCGACGTGCGTGCGGAATTGATCGCGTGGTACGCGCGTCGCGGTTACCGAAGTACCGGCGAGTACCGGCCGTTTCCGTATGGCGATCCTCGCTTTGGCATTCCCAAGCGGGATGACCTGCGCTTCGAATGGCTCGTCAAGGATTTGTAGGTTGGGCTGACTCCGCTTCATGGGGAAGCCCAACATTGGCCCGCGGGGCGCGTTGGGCTTCCACCGGGTGAAGCCCGGCGTCAGCCCGACCTGCGGGAAAGCTGGTGACGCGGAGTGATGACGATGGGCGGTGAATGGGTGCGCGTGTGCGCGCACGACGAAATGCTGCCGGGCGAATTCAAGGTCGTCTGGGACGGCGATACCGCGATCGCGGTCTACAACCTCGAGGGCGATCTGTACGCGGTCGAGGACACTTGCACCCATGATGGCGGCGAGCTGGCCGGCGGCGATGTGTGCGGCTTCGAAGTGGAATGCCCGCGCCACGGCGCGCGCTTCGACGTTCGTACCGGCGAGGTCAAGGAAGCCCCGGCAACCGAACCGATCGCGACCTTTCCGGTGCGCGTCGAGGATGGCGTGATTTTTACCCGCGACGATCGGTCATAGACGGCCGGTCGAGGCGGCTGTTGTGGAAAGTCAGGGCGAGGACGAGTGCTTACGCGATGCCGGTGGCATCGCGTGCCCGGCCAGGCTGGCGCCCCGCGCCATGGATGGCTGCTCGCCAAAGCACTGGGCCACCGCACCCCAAAGCAGCGATCAGGACGATCGCAATCAACATGACGGAAACCGCACCTCGACGCGCAGGCCATGCGGCTCGGCGTGGTTGGAAAACACCAGGTCTGCGCCATGCCGCTCGGCGATTTCGCGCACGATGGCCAAACCCAGGCCCGTGCCTTCGTGGTTGTTGCCGACCGCGCGGAAGAACCGTTCGCCGAGCCGCGGCATCAGTTCCGCTGCGACGCCGGGGCCGTTGTCCTGCACGCTCAGCACGTTGCTGCCGTCCGCGTCGGTTTGCACGCCGACGGTGACAACGCCGTTGCCGCGGCTGCCATAACGCGAAGCGTTGTCGATCAGATTGCCGAGCATTTCGCGCAGCAGCACGGCGTCGCCGATCACGATCACGCCGTGTTCGGGACCGCGATAACCAAGGTCGATGCCATGTGCGATCGCGTCGGGCACGCGCGCCGACACCTCGTCGCGCACCACTTCGGCGAGATCCATCGGCGCCGCCGCCCCCAGTGATTCATCCGGCGCCTGCGCACGCGCCAGCGCCAACAACTGGCCGGCCGCGCGCGCGGTGCCGGCTGAAAGCCGCTCCACGTGCACCAGCGCTTCCCGGACCGTGTCGGGACGCGGATCGGCCAGCGCGCGTTCGGCCTGCAAGCGAAGTCCCGCCAGCGGCGTGCGCAACTGGTGGGCGGCGTCGGCGATGAAACGTTGCTGCTGGCGCAACATGCGATCGAGTCGCGATAGCAGTGCGTCGATGGTTGCGACCAGCGGCTGCACTTCCAGCGGTGCATCGATGGTGCGCAGTGGTGACAGGTCACCCGCTTCGCGCATCCGGATTTCATGCGCCAGCGGTTCCAGCACGCGCAGGCCGCGGTTGATGCCCAGCCATACCAGTGCCATCGCGACGCAGATCAGCAACAGCTCGATCGGCACGGTGGAAATCAGCAGTTCGCGCGCCAGTGCCTGCCGTTTGCGCACCGTCTCGGCAGTGGAAATCACCAGGATGTCGCCAGGATCGGCCTTGTTGGCGATGAATACCGACACCATCCGCATCGCTTGGTCGTGGTCGCTGAAATTCGTGAACACCGCCGGGCTTTGCGAAGGCGCGCGACCCGGGCGTGGCTGCGGCAGATCCTGGTCGCCGGCGAGCACCCCGTAACGCAGGCTGCGCACCGCGAATTCATTGCGATCCTTCACCGAGAAGTGCAACAGGATGCGCGCCTGCTCGCTGAGTTCGTTGCGGCCGGCATCGCTGTTGACCAGGTCGCCCATCGCGTTGGCGCTGTCCAGCAGCCAGCGATCGTAGACCTTGTTCGCGTAGTGCAGGCCGATCACGTAATTGATGATGCCGCCGCACACCAGCACCGCCAGCAGCGGCATCGACACGAACAGCAGCAGGCGGCGACGCAGGCTGGGGTTACGGACCATCGTCGGCCTCGAGCAGGTAGCCGAGCCCGCGCACGGTGCGCAGGTTCACCCCGCCGCCTTCCAGCTTGCGACGCAGGCGATGGATGGCGATATCGAGTCCGTTGTCGGTGAGTGCGTCGTTCCAGGTGCACAAGGCCTCGATCACGTGTTCGCGCGAGGTGACGCGATTGTGGCGCGAGGCCAGCACTTCCAGCAGCGCGAATTCGCGCGCGGTCAGATCGAGCGCGTGGTCGTCCATCAGCACGCGCCGGCCGGCGAGGTCGATCGACAGCTTGCCCAGTTGCAGGATCGGCACGCCGCTGTTGCTCTGGCGGCGCAACAGTGCGCGCACCCGCGCGTCGAATTCGGCGAGACTGAAAGGCTTGACCAGGTAATCGTCGGCCCCTAGATCGAGGGTGCGGATGCGAAGGTCCAATTCTTCGCGCGCGGTGATCACCAGTACCGGAATGCCGTCGCGCGCCGCGCGCAACCGGCGCAGCACCTCGGTGCCATCTTCGCCGGGCAGGCCGAGGTCCAGCACCACCAATGCGAAGGCGTGTTCCTGCAGGGCGGTGATCGCGGCCTTGCCGTTGGCGAGGTGATCGACCGCGTGCCCGGCGCGTTCCAGCGACCCGCAAACGGCATCGGCGATTGCCGCATCGTCCTCGACCACCAGCATCCGCATGTCGACGCCCTGTCCGAACGAGTGGAGAGAATATCAAGCGTACAGCTTGACGAGCACGATTTCGCCGGCGCCCTCGATCCGGACCGGCGTCATCGTACCGCCGGGTGAGACCAGCGTCGCGTCGCCGGGGTTCAATGCCGTCTGCATGTCCGGATCTGCATGAACCTCGGCACGGCCCGAATCCAGATAGACCAGCCAGCGCACGCCGGTTTCGACCGGAAGCACCATCGCATCGAGCAAGGTTCGGGACAGCGCTTCACCGCCAGCGTCGCCCCGCAGCATCAGATTGAAATCGCGAGTCGGGCCTTCCGGCAATACGCCAGTCGGCGCGGGCGAGCCGTCGAACTCGATTGTCCGGAAACGTGAACCGGTGAGTTCGTGGCCGTCCGCGAAACGCAGGGTCATCGGGGCGTCTAGCGGAATCAGCGTACGCCGGGTGCCGGGCAGGTGGGAAAACGGCCCATCGCGTTCGACTCTTGCAATGCTGATGCGGACCGTCCAGTTCGCATCATCGGGTTCGCGCAGGACCACCGTGGTGCTGCCGGCACCGTTGGCCCAGGGTTCTTCACGCTGGGCGCTGCGTGGAATGGCTTGCAGTCGTGGCACCGCGTGATGATAGCGATGGCGGCCGTCGTCAGCCGATCAGCTTGCGCAACGCGTCCAGGCCGAGGCGCAGGCTTTCGTCCCAGGCATGGCCGACGATGGGCTGGCCGGTGTGGGCGTCGCGGAATTCCTCTTCCTGACCCGGTGCGAGCAGGTGGCGGTAGTCCACGGTGACTTCCTCGCCGGCACCGAGAACGCGCGCGGCGAAGATGAAGCCCAGCAGCCACAAGCCGGTGGGTTCGAAGCTGTGGTTCACGAAGCACTCGTCCGGCCAGTCCGGCGAAAGCGTGTAGCGATCCTCGAACCAACGCACCGAGGTGTACAGCAGTTTGGCGCGTTCAGGATCGGACAGGATCTCCGTGAACGACCATGTCTGGTCGATCCGGTCGGGCGCCACGATGATCCGGCCTTGCGGCAGCCCCTGTTCCAGGAACACGCCCTTGCCGGCGCCGGGAATGGTGGACGGACCGATGCGGTAGCGGGGCAGGATCACAGGGACACTCGCGCGAAGAAAACGCGCGAGTGTACTGCGTGTCATACGGCAGGGTCATCCGGCGGCGGCAGAGATGCTGGTCATTCCTGGGTGGCCTTCCGGTCGAACCCGGCATCGGTTTTCGGCGTTGAAAAGATCCAACACCGATAAACTCGCGCCATCCATGGCGCTCGCCCTTCGGGCCATCGGCGTTGCCGATGTTCGCTTCGGCGTCCCGCCTTCGCAGTCGGGTTCTGTCCGCATGGCGCGAGGCAACCCAGGAATGACAAGAGTCGGTCGATTGCTGCGAGACGCCGCAAAAATGCGCTCGCATGCTCCGGTGGCGCGGGGTGCATGCCCCGCGCCACCGTTGCTGCCGCCATCACTGCTTCTTCTGATGCTTCGCGTGCTTCGGCTTCGGCGCCGCGGCAGGTGCGAAGCTGCCACTGAGGTGGATCGCATCGCGGTTGCGCGCCAGCGTCTTGGTGCCGATGCCCTTGACGTTGCCGACGTCGTCCACGTTCTTGAACGCGCCGTGGGTCTTGCGATACGCCACGATCGCCTGCGCCTTGCTGATCCCGACGCCGTCGAGCGAGGTGGCGATGGTTTGCGCATCGGCCGTGTTGATGTTGACCGGCGTGGCGGCGAAGGCCGGCAGCGCCATGGCAAGGCAGAGCGCGAGTGCGCAAAGTGTCTTCTTGAACATGGTTTTCCTCTCCGATGATCGCCGCGGCTGCGGCGTGTGGGAACAGCTTGCCGCACGCCACGGGCCGCCACAGCCGGCGCGTTCGCCGCCCTTGTGTCGGTCGCTGCAGCGGCCGCGTGTCGGAATCGTCCGACCGCGCCGCTGTTACACTGGCGCATTGTTTCATCGAGGAGTGTGTCCGATGGATGCCGGCAAGGCCCGATCCTTCATCGGCAAGTTGTGGGACGATGAAGTGGTCCCGCAACTCGTCGAGTACATCAAGATTCCCAACAAGTCGCCCATGTTCGACAAGGAATGGGCTGCGCATGGTTACATGGACGCGGCGGTTGCGCTGATGGAGAAGTGGGCGCGCGCGCAGCTGGAATCGCTGCCGGGTGCTACGCTGGAAGTGGTGCGCCTTCCGAACCGCACTCCATTGATCTTCATCGACGTGCCCGCATGCGGAAACGAAGCGCGCGCCGACGATTGCGTGCTGCTGTACGGCCACCTCGACAAGCAACCTGAAATGACTGGCTGGAGCGAGGGTCTTGGCCCGTGGACGCCGGTGCTGAAGGGCGATCGCCTGTATGGCCGCGGCGGCGCCGACGACGGCTACGCGATCTTCGGCTCACTGTCGGCATTGCTGGCGCTGCACCAGCAGGGTGTGCCACACGCGCGTTGCGTGGTGATGATCGAGGCCTGCGAGGAATCGGGTAGCTACGACCTGCCGCACTATGTCGATCACCTTTTGCCGCGCATTGGTTCGCCTTCGTTGGTGGTGTGCCTCGATTCCGGCTGCGCCAATTACGACCAGTTGTGGCTGACCACGTCGCTGCGCGGCATGACCGGCGGCGAATTGGTGGTCGAAGTGCTGACCGAGGGCGTGCATTCGGGCGATGCTTCCGGCGTGGTGGCGGACAGCTTCCGCATCATCCGCGATCTGTTGTCGCGGCTTGAAGATCCCGCCACCGGTGCGATCCTGCCGAAAGAACTCTATGTCGACGTTCCCGCCGAACGCATCGAACAGGCCAAGCAGTGCGCCGACATTCTGGGCGACGACGTGTTCACCAAGTTTCCATGGACGGAGGGCATGCGTCCGGTCAGTGGCGACAAGGTCGAATTGATCCTGAATCGCACGTGGCGACCGCAACTGGCGGTGACCGGCGCGGGCGGGCTGCCGCCGCTCGAAAGCGCGGGCAATGTGTTGCGACCGAGCACGTCCCTCAAATTGAGCCTGCGGGTGCCGCCGACCGCCAATGGCAGCAAGGCCGGCGAACTCGTGAAACGGCTGCTGGAAAAAGATCCGCCGTATGGCGCCAAAGTGACTTTCAAGCTGGAAAAGGACGGCAGCGGCTGGAACGCGCCGCAGCTTTCGGAATGGTTGAGCAGCGCGGTGACGCAGGCCTCGCAGGATGCGTTCGGCGCGCCCGTGGCATACATGGGCGAGGGCGGCAGCATTCCCTTCATGGGCATGCTGGGCGAGAAATTCCCGAAGGCGCAATTCCTGATCACCGGCGTGCTGGGTCCGCATTCCAATGCGCACGGCCCGAATGAATTCCTGCACATTCCGACCGGC
>JAICIW010000167.1 GCA_025928735.1 Rhodanobacteraceae bacterium
AATTCTTTTCGTCCAGGTAGAGGCTGGCCTCGGTGGTGACCTGAAGGCCCGAGAAATCGGGTGTCATGGAATAGCGCGTGTGCATGATCAGCCAAGCCGAGCCTGCAGGTGCGTTCGCTGGCAGTAGATCGTGGTCCTTGGCCTTGGTGTCCACGGTGCGCCACTCGGTCGAGTGCACGGGCAGCGCACCGAGATCCTGCTGCAAAGCGTGGCGCACCGCAGCGCGTCCGTCGTAACCGGCGAGGGTGGTCAGCAACGGCGCGATGTGGGTTTCCGCGAAAACATGTGCCTCATGGTTGGCCTCCGCCGAAATCAGGGCACCGGCGATAAGTCCGCCTGCCAAGGCGGGGACGATGGGGGCTCCGGTGACTACCGGATTCACGAGCGTCGTGTTGTACTGGGCGTCGAGCTTGTCCTGGTCGATGACCGAAATCACGTGGAGAGCGTGGATCGCAGCGAGCTGGTTGCTGCTCGCATGCCGCGCCCTGTAGGTCTGCGTGGCGCACCCGGCAAGCAACAACAAGCCGCACGCGAGTGCAGCATTGCGCAAGCTGTTCATGAAGTTTTCCCCTTTCTGGAATGAGGTACTGCATCTCCCCGCAGCACGTTGCCGTCATCCGGGAGTGCAACGCGGCGATTGGCTCCGTTCCCCCGTGAGCCCCGCGCGAAAAATATCACGACGAGAAGCGAATCGGGAATCCATTGGAGGAAGTTCCGGACTATTGGTCGCGATGCCCGTAGGTCACCGAAGTCACCACGAACCGCGCCCGACCGCCCGGCAGCTCCGCCTCGAATTCCTCGTCCGCACGTTTCTTGAGTGCCGCGCGCGCCAGCGGCGAATCCACGCTGATCCAGCCTTTCTTCGCGTCGGTTTCATCCGGACCGACGATGCGATAGACATGCGTTTCACCGCTGTCGATGTTTTCGACCTCCAAGCTCGCGCCGAAGAACACCGCATCACGATCGGTCGGCACGCCTTCGGCGACTTTGAGTGACGGAATGCGTTTGGACAGGTAGCGCACGCGTCGGTCGATTTCGCCGAGCTGCTTCTTGCGATAGGTGTATTCGGCGTTCTCGGAGCGATCGCCTTCGGCCGCGGCGGCGGCCAATGCCTTGACGACTTCGGGACGCAATTCGCGCCACAGGTGATCGAGTTCCGCCTTCAGCGCATCGAAGCCGGCACGCGTGATGATGGCGGTGGAGCGAGGTGGGGGCGGGCGCCAGCGGGACATCAGGAATTCAAAGACGCGGGGTTCCCGCTTGTGCGGGAGCGAGGGCCAAAACCAATTCGAACATTTCGGTGTCGATCCGACTGCGGCTTCAACGGCGCCCGCCGAAAATGCCACCCAGCACACCGCGCAGGATCTGCCGGCCGAGTTGGCTGCCCATGGTGCGCACCGTTTGCTTGGCCATGGTTTCGATCATGCCCTGGCGGCGCTTGCTGCCGAAAATCGCGTCATGCATCGCGCCGCCCCATGCGGAACCTTGTGGCGCGCTCGCGGCTTCCTTCTGCGCGACTTCGGTCGGATGGTCCACGGCCTTTTCATCGGCGCGCTTCGCCAGCATTTCCGCAGCGGATTCGCGGTTGACGGGCGTATCGTATTTGGGACCCACCGGCGAGCGTGCGCGGATCGTTTTGCGTTCCTCGTCCGTGATCGGGCCGAGCCTGCAAGTCGGCGTCGAAATCAGCACGCGTTCGACCGGCGTGGGCGCGCCCTTGTCGCGCAGTGTCGACGCCAGTGCTTCGCCGACGCCCAGCGAGCCGATCACCTGCGCGACATCCAGCTTCGGATTGGGTGCGAAGGTTTCCGCCGCGGCTTTCACCGCTTTCTGGTCGCGCGGCGTGAAGGCGCGCAGCGCATGCTGGATGCGATTGCCCATCTGGCCCAGGATCACGTCCGGCACGTCGTCCGGATTTTGCGAACAGAAATACACGCCGACGCCTTTCGAACGGATCAGGCGTACCACCTGTTCCACTTTCTGCTGCAGTGCGGGTGGGCAATCGTCGAACAGCAAATGCGCTTCGTCGAAGAAGAACACCAGCTTGGGCTGGTCGGGGTCGCCGACTTCCGGCAATTGCTCGAACAGTTCCGACAGCATCCACAAGAGGAACGTGGAATACAGCTTCGGCTTCAGGATCAACTGGTCGGCGGCGAGGATGTTGATGATGCCGCGCCCGGACATGTCCTGACGCATGATGTCCTTCAGGTCCAGCGCGGGTTCGCCGAAGAATTTCGCCGCGCCTTGCTGTTCAAGCTGCAACAGCGCGCGTTGCACCGCGCCGAGACTGGATTTGCTGACGAGGCCGTAATGCTGCGAAACGTCCTTGGCGTTGTCGCCGACGTAGTTCAGCAACGCGCGCAGGTCGTCCAGGTCCAGCAGCAGCCAGCCGTTGTCGTCGGCCAGCTTGAACACGATTTCCAGCACGCCCTGCTGGGTGTCGTTCAACTCCAGCACGCGTGCGAGCAACGTCGGGCCCATCTCGGAAATCGTCGCGCGCACCGGCGAGCCGAGTTTGCCGTACAAATCCCAGAACACCACCGGATCGGCTTGCGGCCGCCAGGCATTCTCGATGCCGAGCTTTGCCAGCCGCGCCTTCAGCTTGTCGCCGGCGGGCGAGGCGGCTTGCGACATGCCCGCGATGTCGCCCTTCACGTCGGCGAGGAACACCGGCGTGCCGAGTCGCGAAAAGCCTTCGGCCAGCACCATCAGCGAAACGGTCTTCCCGGTGCCGGTGGCGCCCGCGATCATGCCGTGGCGATTGCCGAAGCGCGAGTCGAGTTCGACCGCGGTGGTTTCGTTCTTTCCGATCAGGATGTCGTTCACGCGGTCTCCCGATTTGCTGGGCTGTGACGGATTTGGGATTGTACGTGCGCTTTTTGCCTTGAGTCGCCCAGCGCGACGCGTTAGGGTTCAAACGTTGTCGGGTGAGCAGGTATTTTCATATGTGGCGGCGTTCGGTTTGGTGCGCGTGCGCATGCGCGTGGGGATTGTTGGCGGGTTGTGCGCAAACGCCGCCGCGGGGCGATGGTTCCCCGACGGATTTGAATGGATTGTATGCGCAGCTCGATCGCGCCAGTGCCGAGTACGATCAGGCGCTGCAGCAGGCGCGGCGGGGCGACGACGCGCAATCGCAGAAAACGCTTCAGACCGCGCTGGATGCGATGCGCAGCGCTTCGGATGCGTGCGTCAACACCGAAGGCTGCGACCCGCAGCGTTTTCTTTCGGCGTATGACCGCGCGTTGCGCCTGAAGGACGGCAGCTTCCTCGGCACCGAAAACGATCAACAGGCGCTGGACACCGACGACCAGAGCACGGCCGGCGCCGATTCGAGCGTCTTGACGACGTTGCCGGAAGCGCAACGCACGGTGCAGTTGCTGCACGACCACAAGCTTTCCGATCTCGTCGCCACCAATGGTACGGTGCAGGCCGCGCTGCAGGTTTGGCTGACGCGGATGCGGCCCAACCTCATCCGCGCGTACGTCGATTACCAGTACCTGCGGTTCCAGATGGAACCCGCGTTCCATGAGGCGGGTTTGCCGGAAGCGATCCTGTTCGGACTGGTTGCCAAGGAATCCGGCGGTAACGTGCACGCGGTGTCGCGTTCGGGTGCGGCGGGTCCGTTGCAGTTCATGCCGGCCACCGGTTCGCGGTTCGGCTTGAACACCATCAACGGTTTCGACCAGCGCTTCGATCCGACCATGGCCGCGCAGGCGACGGCGGCGTATTTCAACGAGCAGATGGCGCGGCTCAATGACAACCTCGCGCTGGTGCTGGCGGCCTACAACGGCGGCGAGGGCCGCATGGGGCGGCTGGTCGCTGGTGAATCCGATGCGAATTTCTGGGATCCCGGCGTCTACTTTTCACTCTCCGCCGAGACCCGGGATTACGTGCCGATGGTGTTGGCGGCCGCATGGCTGTTCCTGCACCCGGATCGTTACAACCTGCATTTCCCGAAAGTGGACGGCGTGCCCGGCCACGTCGAGCTCGCGACGGCGGCATCGCTGGACGAGCTGTCGGTCTGCCTTGGCAATGACGACAATGCGCATTACGGCTGGTATCGCACGCTGCGCAACCTCAATCCGCAGATGGACCCTTCGCAGGTGCAGCCGCAGGGCACGCGCGTGAATCTGCCGAGGCTCCTGCAGAACGTCTACAAACAATCCTGCACCAGCGGCAAATGGGTGGCGCTGGCCGACCAATTGCAGAACGCGCAGCTTCCCACCGCGCTGGCAAAGGCCAAGGCCGATCCTCCGCCGTCGAAGCGGACCCGGCACTACACCGTGCGCAAGGGCGACACCCTTTATGCGATCGCGCTCCGCTTCGATTGCGACAACGTGCGTGAACTGGTGCGCGGCAATCGTCTGCATTCCGCCGGCGACCTGCAGATCGGCAAGCGGCTGCAGTTGGTGGGATGCAAGCGCTGACGGTTGGTGATACTTCCGGGATGCGTCTGCAACAAGGGGGCCCCAAGGGCCCCTTGTCGTTTCGGGCCATGGCCGGGCAAGCCCTTCGCGGAAGCGTGCCAGCCGAATGGCATCGCTGTCATTCGGGTAACCTCGCAAATCAATGGCGCACGTCCGGCCACATTGCGAAGGACGCGATCATCATGGTTTCATCGCCCGGATTCAGGTCGCAGGCCGAGCCGCTTCCATGTGATGCGCGCGTGAAGGCAGCTGGGCCCTGCAAACCTCGGGAAAATGGAGCATGATGCGGTCTTTTCGACACCGTTCAGCTGTGGGTGCGATCGCGCGCACTGCCCGTCCCTATTTGCACGCCCGTTCGGCGCGTGTCCGAGGACGGGTCGCTCTCGTGGCTGCCCCGGCTGCTTTCCGCGGCCATCTCCCTGTGAGATCACCATGAGCGCCAGAATCAAGAGCCGGCAACTCCCCGGATCGACCGCAGCGTCGGCGGCCGTCGAGCCGCCCATGCATGCACTGCTGACGGCGATGCAGGCGGTGCAGCGCGGCGATTTCAGTGTGCGGGTCAGTCGCGACTGGGATGGTCTGGAAGGCAAGCTTGCCGACACCTTCAATGACATCATCGAAGCCAACCAGCGCATGGCGCGCGAACTGGAGCGCATCGGTCACGGCGTAGGCAAGCAGGGCAAGACCCGGCAGCGCATCTCGCTGGCCAGCCGCGGTGGCGCGTGGGAAGAAATGGAACGCTCGGTCAACGGCCTGATCGACGATCTGTTGTGGCCGACCACCGAGGTCACGCGTGCCATCGCCGCGGTGGCCAAGGGCGACCTTTCCCGCACCATGGCGCTGGAATTCGAGGGCCGTCCGCTGGAGGGCGCGTTCCTGCGCACGGCGACGATCGTCAACACCATGATCGAGCAGCTCAGCGTGTTCAGTTCCGAGGTGACGCGCGTGGCGCGCGAGGTCGGCACCGACGGCAAGCTGGGCGGCCAGGCCAAGGTGCGCGGCGTCAGCGGCGTGTGGCGCGAGCTGACCGAATCGGTCAACCAGATGGCCTCGAACCTCACCGCGCAGGTGCGCAACATCTCCGAGGTCACGATCGCGGTGGCGAACGGCGACCTGTCGCGCAAGATCACGGTGGACGTGCGCGGCGAGATCCTGCAGCTCAAGGACACCATCAACACGATGGTCGACCAGCTCAATGGCTTCGCCTCCGAGGTCTCGCGTGTCGCGCGCGAGGTCGGGACCGAGGGGAAGCTCGGCGGGCAGGCGGCGGTGCCGGGGGTCGCGGGGACGTGGAAGGACCTCACCGACAACGT
>JAICIW010000243.1 GCA_025928735.1 Rhodanobacteraceae bacterium
CCACACGCGTTCGACGAATTGCTCGCGGCCGAGGTCAGGGCGCGACTTGCCTTCCGCGGCCAATTGATTCTCGACGATCTTCTGCGTTGCGATGCCGGCGTGGTCGGTGCCGCCTTGCCAGAGCGTGTTCCTGCCGGACATCCGCGCGTGCCGGATCAGCGCGTCCATGATGGTCTGCTGGAACGCGTGGCCCATGTGCAGCGTGCCGGTGACATTCGGCGGCGGCAGCAGGATCGAATATGGCTGGCCTTCGCCGGTCGGCTTGAAACAGCCGGCGTCTTCCCAGCGCGCATACCACTTCGATTCGATCTCTTTCGGGTCGAAACTCTTTTCCATCACGGGTCCCGGGTTCCGCGCGCCGCGCGGTTTGCAAGGCAAACGCGCATTCTAGCGACGCGGCGCTTGTGCTTGTTGAGTCGGGGCGACGTCCCTGTCTTTTTCCGCGCCCCTCCCGGGGGCGCGGGTAACTTCTCTTTGTTTGGCCAAAGAGAAGTCACCAAGAGAAAGGCCACCCCGGTGCTGCGCCTTTCGTCCATCCATGGACGAAAGGTACTTTCGGGCAGGCCAGGCTTGCCGACGCGCCATCCTTGGCGCGGCGGCAAGTGGGGGCAATCCATTGCGCCCACCCTTCGGGCCTGATCGTCCTGCCCTCACCGCAGCACAGGGGCCCATTCGGCGCGCTTCCTGCGCGCGGGTACCGGCGGAGCGACTTGCCAGTACTTGGCTTCGAGCCAGGCCACGGATGGCCGGCCATCGAAGCAGAGCTCTTCCAGCGTCCTTGCACGACGCCGAGCATCGCAGCGCCAAGCGGGAGCAAGGCGCGCATGTTCGAGCACAGGGACGTGCGAGTTCGCGCCGGCCCGCTTGGCGCGAGAAACGCAGGGAAGTTTCGGCAACAGGATGTTGCTGAAACCGTCGTGTCGGGCGCTTGGCTTTGGCTACTTTCGCCGTAACGAAAGTAGCTCGCTCGCCGCTGAGGCGAGCGAAACAAAAATACCCGGTTGCGTTCTCGCGAGAAAGGAAAATGGATTCCGGCTTGCGCCGGAATGGCGGCGAGGCGAGCGGCCGACGCTACGGCGTCCACTTCCTGTGTGCATGGATCGACATCACCACCCCGAATCCGGTCAGCAGTGTGATCGCAGAGGTTCCGCCATAGCTCACCAGCGGCAGCGGCACGCCGACCACGGGCAGGAGGCCCGAGATCATGCCGCCGTTGACGATCACGTACACCATGAACGCCAAACCAAATGATCCCGCGACGAGGCGCGAATAGGTGTCGCGTGCGTTGGCCGCGATCCACAGGCAGCGGCCAACGATGAACGCGTACACCAGCAGCAGCACCAGCACGCCGACAAGACCGAATTCCTCGCCCAGCACCGCGAAGATGAAATCGGTGGTGTGTTCGGGCAGGAATTCCAGTTTCGACTGCGTGCCCTGGTTGAAGCCCTTGCCCAACACTCCGCCTGAGCCGACCGCGATCATCGACTGGATGATGTGCCAGCCGGTGCCGAGCGGATCGTTCTCGGGGTGCAGGAAGGTCATCACGCGTTCGCGCTGGTAATCGTGCAGGAAGTGCCATGCGACCGGCGCGATCGCGGCGAGCGCAGCCAGCATCGCTCCGATCTTCCACCACTGCAGGCCGGCGAGGAACAATACGAACATGCCGGACGCCGCGATCAGCAGTGCGGTGCCGAGGTCGGGTTGCTTCCCTACCAGAATCGCCGGAACGCCGATCAGCACGCCGATCGCGATGATGTCGCGCCAGCGCGGCGGCAGCGGGCGCGGGTGCAGGTACCACGCCACCATCATCGGCATCGCCAGCTTCATGAGTTCCGACGGCTGGAACCGGACCACGCCCAAATCCAGCCAGCGGTCGGCGCCGCGGCCTTCGCCAAGCACCGTCAGCACCACCAGCAGCAAGATGCCGAGCAGATAGAACCACGGCGTCCACGCGCGCAGCAGCGTCGGTGGAATGCGCGAAACCGCGAGCAGCAGCAACCCGCCCGCGACGAAGCGCACGGCCTGTCCCAGCACCATTGAACGATCGAGGTTGCTGGCGCTGTACAACACGGTCAGCCCGATCAGAGCCAGCACCAGCAGGCCGATCGCAAGGGGCAGGTCGATGCGCGGGCGCGAAAAAATGCGTCGCCCGATCCGGAGCGCGCGTCCGCTGAAGCTGGCGACCAGTTCATTCATGGCGTGCCGGGCGTCTGCATGCCCGATTGCATGACGATGGTGGGTGCGATGACCGGCGGACGTTCGGACGGCGGCGTATCCGCCAGCCACTGGTCGAGCATTTTGCGCGCGATCGGCGCGGCCGCGCTGCCGCCCCAGGCGCCGTGTTCCAGCAGCACCGCGATCGCAATCTGCGGATGCTCTGCTGGCGTGTAGCACATGAACCACGCGCGGTGCCGCGAAGCGAGGTAGGCGAGATTCTTGTTGCTGTTGTAGGCGTCGCTGGTGCGCGAATAGCGTTCGGCGGTACCGGTCTTGCCGGCAATCAGGTAGGGGAAACCCTTGCCAAGGCCCCAAGCGGTGCCCTGCGGGGTATTGACGACTCCCAGCATGCCTTCGCGGACCGCCGCCAAGTCCGAGGGATCGTGCGTGAGCTGCACCGGCTTGGCTTGCGGATATGGCACTTCCGGCGCCTTCAGGCCGTCGCTGGTCGCGGTCAGCAGATGCGGTGTGTGCGAGAGGCCGCCACCCGCCATCGACGCGAGCGCGTGCGCAAGTTGCAGCGGCGTCACCATCCAGTAGCCCTGGCCGATGCCGGAGATCACGGTTTCGCCCGGATACCACGGCTGGTTCATCGTCTTGCGTTTCCATTCCGGCGACGGCAGCACGCCGCCGGTTTCATCGGGCAGGTCGATGCCGGTGGGGCTGCCGAATCCGAATTTGGACATCCAATCGTCGAATCGCTGGATGCCCATCTGGTAGGCGAGCGAATAGAAATACGTGTTCACCGAGCGGGTGATCGCCTGCATCAGGTTCACGCGACCGGCGCCGTAGCGCGTGTCGTCGCGATAGCCGCGCGAAGAACCCGGGATGTAGTACGTGCCGGTCGACAGTACCGTGTCGGTCGCCTTGCGCAGGCCGAGTTCCAGGCCGCCGAGGCCGATGAACGGCTTCACCGTGGAGCCCGGCGGATAGCCGCCGCGCATTGCGCGATTGAGCAACGGCTTTTCCGGATCTTCCAGCAACGCCGAATAGTCGGCCTGGCTGATGCCGTTGACGAAAAGATTGGCGTCGAAGCTCGGCATCGTGACCATCGCCAGCACGTTGCCGTTGCGCGGGTCGATCGCGACGGCGGCGCCGGTCTGACCATCCAACGCGGCGATGGCGGCCCGCTGCAGGCGCTCGTCGATGGTGAGGTAGAGGTTCTTGCCGGGCTTGGCGGCCACGCGCTGCAACACGCGCAGTGGGCGCTGGTTGGCATTCACCTCGACCAGCTCGTAACCGGGCGTACCGTGCAGCAGTTTTTCGTATTCCTTTTCCAGACCGGTCTTGCCGACGTGCGTGGTGCCGGCATAAAGATCCGGGTCGAGCTTCGCCTGCTCCTTCTCGTCGATGCGGCCCACGTAACCGATCACGTGCGCGAACTCGGCGCCGTAAGGATAATTTCGCGTCAGGTATGGGTCGACGCTGACGCCGGGGAATTGCCACTGGTTCACCGCGAAGCGATCGCGCTCGCTTTCGGTCAGGCGAAACTTCAGCGGCACCTGCTCGAACGCACGGTGCTGCTTCAGGCTCTGCTTGAAGCGCTGGATGTCATCGTCGGTCAGCGGCACGACTGCGGACAGCCGCTGCAGCATTGCGTCCATGTGCTTGACCTTGTCCGGCACCACGTCCAGCCGGAACGCGGGAACATTGTCCGCCAGCAGTTTGCCTGCGCGGTCGTAGATCAAACCGCGCGGCGGCGGCAGGTGCTTCAGGCGCACGCGGTTGGCCTTGGCACGGGTCGAATACTCCGCGTGCTCGAACACCTGCAGGTACACGAAGCGGCCGGCCACGCCCAGCAGCATGACCAGCATGATTGCGAATCCGGCAAGCGCACGGCGCCCGAAACGCGCGCGCTTGGCGCGTTCGTCCGGCAGTTCGCCGCGACCGTTCATGACGCCTTGGCTCCTTTGCCTCGTAGCCTTGTGTTCACGTCGTCCAGCAACAGGAACACGAACGGCCACACCAGCGCGCCCACTGCGGGCGCCGCCCAGGACAGCGCCGGCATCGGCGAATCACCCGCGAAGGCGCGGATCAGTGCCTGCAGCACA
>JAICIW010000424.1 GCA_025928735.1 Rhodanobacteraceae bacterium
GCAGTTGCACGAATGGGGACTCGGCGGGCGCCGCTTCGGCGCGTTCGTCACCTGGTTCCTGCTGGGCGGTGACCTCTACACCGCCTACACGTTGATCGCGGTGCCGGCGCTGGTGTATGCGGTCGGCGCCTACGGCTTCTTCGCGATGCCATACACCGTGTTCGTGTATCCGATCGTGTTCCTGACCATGCCGCGCCTGTGGAACGCGTGCCGGAAACACGGCTGGATCACCTCGGCCGATTTCGTGGAAGGCCGCTACGGTAGCCGTGGCCTCGCGCTGGCCGTCGCGGTCACCGGCGTGCTCGCGACCATGCCGTACATTGCGCTGCAACTGGTCGGGCTCGAAAAAGTGTTCGAGGCGATGGGCCTCGGCGCACTCGGCATCGGCCGGGAAACGCCGCTGATCGTCGCGTTCGTGATCCTGGCGCTGTACACGTACTCCAGCGGCCTGCGCGCGCCGGCGCTGATCGCGTTCGTGAAAGACGCAATGCTCTATATCACCGTGATCGCGGCGGTGGTGATCATCCCGATCAAGCTGGGCGGCTACGGCGCGGTGTTCGATGCCGCTGAAAAGGCGTTCGCGGCCAAGGGCGGCGACACCGGCGTCCTGTTGAAGCCCGACCAGTATTGGTCGTTCGCGACGCTGGCGCTCGGTTCGGCGTTCGCGCTGTTCCTGTACCCGCACGCGACCACGGCGACGCTCTCGGCCGACAGCCCGCAAACCATCCGCCGCAACGCGGTGTGGCTGCCCGCGTACAGCATCATGCTGGGCCTGGTCGCGCTGCTCGGCTACGTGGCGCTGGCCGCGCACGTCGACGTCAAGGATGGTTCGATGGCGGTGCCGGCGCTGATCAACGCCAGCTTCCCGCCGTGGTTCGCCGGATTCTGCTTCGCCGCGATCGCGCTGGGCGCGCTGGTGCCCGCGGCGATCATGTCGATCGGCGCTGCGAATCTTTTCACTCGCAACATCTGGCGCGCGTACGTCAACGCAAACCTTTCGAACGCGCAGGAATCGCGGATCGCCAAGAACATCTCGCTGCTGGTGAAGTTCGGTGCGCTGCTGGCGGTGCTGTATCTGCCGACGAAATTCGCGATCGACCTGCAATTGCTGGGCGGCATCTGGATGCTGCAGATTTTCCCGGCGGTGATCTGCGGCCTGTACACGCGCTGGCTGCGCGCTTCCGCGCTGCTGCTCGGCTGGCTCGCGGGCATGATCCTCGGCAGCGCGCTAGCGTACGCGCAAGGCCTGAAGCCGGTGTACACGTTCGTCTTCGGCGACACGCATTACGGCATCTACATCGGCCTGCTGGCGTTGGCGGTGAACTTCGTCGTTACCATCCTTGCAACGCCGATCGCGGCGAGACTCAAGCGCGAGGGTCGACCGGACCGCACGCAGGCGGTCGATTATCGCGACGTCGCTTCGGACTGATGGCGCCCTCGCCATTGAATTTTGCTGGTGATTGACGATCCCCTGGCGACGAGGAACGTTCATCCCATGTCGTCATTCCGGGGCTGGCGCGGACGCAGTTCGCGCCAGAACCCGGAATCCATGCTGACTCTCGCATCAGCGAAGCAAATTCAAAATGGATCCCGGACCGCCGCTGCGCGGCGTCCAGGATGACGACATAAAACATTCTTTCGCGCCGCTATCTGCCCACGTCGATCTTGACGCCATTGCCGCGCATGTCGCGGTTGAACGCCGGCACTGTGGTGGTCTCCAGGTTCTCGAA
>JAICIW010000437.1 GCA_025928735.1 Rhodanobacteraceae bacterium
ATCCTGATCCTTGGCCTCGTGTTGTTCCTCGGCGTGCATTCGGTGCACCTGCTGGCGCCGGCCTGGCGCAAACGCGCGATCGCGGGGGTCGGCTTCCTGCCGTGGAAGGGCCTGTATTCGGTGGTGGCGATCGTCGGGCTTGCGCTGATCGTGATCGGTTTCGGGATGGCGCGCGCGCAACCGCACCTGCTGTACGTGCCGCCCATGTGGCTGAAACATTTGAATGCGCTGTTCACGCTGCTCGCGTTCGTGCTGGTGGCGGCGGCCTACGTGCCGCGCAATCACCTGAAAGCCAAGATCGGCCATCCGATGCTGGCCGGCGTGAAGCTGTGGGCGCTCGGACATTTGCTGGCGACCGGTTTCGTGCACGACGTGGTGTTGTTCGGCGCGTTCCTCGTGTGGGCCGTGACGGATTTTGCGGCGTCGCGCCGACGTGATCACGTCGCCGGCACCGTGTACCCTGTGGGCACGCTCGCGGGCGACGCGCTGGCCGTGGTGGCGGGTGTGGCGGCGTGGGCGATCTTCGCATTCCTGCTGCATCAGCGGCTGATCGGCGTGAACCCCTTCATTTGACGGAACCATTCAGCCCCGCGCGTATCCAACCCAGATAGTTCCAGGCTTCGGGGGCGATGTGACTCGGCACAAATCGGCAACCGGCAAGATCATGGGCGCGATCGTGGTGATCGTGATCGTTGCAGTGGCCGCGTGGTGGTATTTCACGCGCATGCCCGGCGTGGATTTCACGCGCCACGGCCCTGAACCTTCCGGGCCCGCCGCGGCCAGCACCGCGCCGCCGCCGCCGCCGCCCGAGCATCCGATCAGCGAGGCGCAGACCCAGCCTGCGCCCGCCAGCACTGCGCCGCTGCCGCCGCTGGACGCGAGCGACGACGTGATGGCCAAGGCGCTGGCATCCATTCCGGGCGCGGAAGGCTTGTCGGAGCTTCTGCTCGCACGTGGGCTGGTCCCGCACATCGTCGCGACCGTGGATGCCCTGCCCCGCCGCAGCATCGGCGCCAGCATCCTGCCGATGCGAACGCCGAAGGGCGTGTTCACGGTCGACAACGCCGACGCTCATCCCGTGCTGGATGCAAAAGACTACGCGCGCTACGAGCCGTACATGAAGATCGTGGAAGCCGTGGACGCGCGCACGCTGGTGACGTGGTACGTGCACTGGTATCCGCTGTTCCAGGATGCGTATCGCCAGCTCGGCTATCCGCAGGGTTATTTCAACGATCGGTTGATCGCGGCCATCAACGACATGCTGGCGGCACCGAATGCGCGCCCGCCGGTGGCGCTGGTCGCAACGCCCGATGGCCATTACAAGTTTGCCGATCCGACTTGGGAAACCCTTTCGGTCGGACAGAAGTTGATGATCCGGATCGGCCCCGAACACGAGCGCATGCTGAAGAACAAATTGCGCAACATCCGCGCGCTGCTGCTGGGCCAGGCGCCGCAGTTCCACTCGCCGGCCGCGACGCCGGCAAGCACGGCATCGGGCGCGGCACCGCAGTCGGCTACTTCCGTGCA
>JAICIW010000227.1 GCA_025928735.1 Rhodanobacteraceae bacterium
CCGGCGGGGCGACTCCGAAGGCGCTGCGCACGCCCTGGCGCAGCGCTGCGTCGTCGGCACGCGACGGCGCCGACACCACCCGCGAATCAGGTGCCGTGTCCAGGCCCAGCGCCAGCATCCGCAGGGCATCGAGTTGGCGATCGGCCAGGATGCCGCGAAGCAACGCGCCGACATCGCCCGTGACGCTGCCGGTGTCCACGATCAACAGGTCGAAACTGAAGGATTTGCCGAGCGGCGCGGCCTGCTTCAGCCGCGCCAGTGTGGCGCTGGCATCGGCTACATGGGTGGCATCGAGTTCGAGGGTGGCGAGGATCGGCGTGATGTGTTGCGCGCGCTGCGGACTGGCGGCCAGCAGCACACGCGCCCCGGTCAGGCTCTTGTGCGCGCCGGAAATATCGCCCGGCGCTTTCTCGAACGGGATGGTGAACCAGAACACCGAGCCCCGGCCGGGTTCGGAACGCACACCGATGCGCCCGCCCATCAAGTCCACCAGCTTCTTGCAGATCGTCAGGCCAAGCCCGGTGCCACCGTAGCGCCGCGTCACCGAGGCATCGGCCTGCGTGAACGGCTGGAACAGCCGCGCGGCCGCGTCGGCGGCGAGGCCGATGCCGGTGTCGCGCACCGCGAACAGCAGCTCGTGCTGGGTCGCGGTGTCGTTGCGCTTGCTCACCCGCACCGATACGCCGCCGCGTTGGGTGAACTTGATCGCGTTGCCCATCAGGTTGGTAAGGATCTGGCGGATGCGCATCGGATCGCCGCGCACCACCGGCCGCACGTCGGCATCCACGACCGCACGCATCGCCAGACCCTTGGCCTCGGCGGGTTTTTCCAGTAGCCGTTTGACGCTGTCCACCAGTTCGCGGATGTTGATGCTGACCGACTCGAGATCGAGCTTGCCGGCTTCGGCCTTGGAATAGTCGAGGATGTCGTCGACGATCCGCAGCAATTCCTTGGCCGACCCGTTGGCGGTGATCAGGTATTCGCGCTGCGCCGGCGAAAGCTCGGTGCCCAGCACGATGTCCAGCAACGGCAGGATGCCGTTCAACGGCGTGCGGATTTCGTGGCTCATGCTGGCCAGGAATTCGCTCTTGGCCAGCATCGCCGCCTCGGCGGCCTGCTTGGCGGCCAGCAGTTCGCGTTGCACGCCGCGCAACGACGTCAGTTCCGATTGCGCCGAGGCAAGACGCGTGCGCATCGCGACGTCCACGGGATCCTGCACCGGCGCCACCGACACATTGCGCAACGCGCCGCCTTGCGGCGCGCGTGCCAGCCACAACAGGATCAGCGCGATCAGCAGCAGGCCCCACAACGCGGCCACCTGCGGCATCGGCACCCAAAGCGCGGCCGCGCCGCCGGCGGCGATCAGCGCGATGCTGCCCAGCACGCGGGGCCACGACACCCGCTCACCCCCACCGGTCGTGCTTGCCATCCTCAGCTTCCTTGCTCGGGAAACGAATGATCGAGCTCGGCGGCGGGCGGTCGGAAATGATTGCCTTGCAGCATGTCGACGCTGGCGGCGCGCAGCGCCTCGGCACGCGCCACGGTTTCGATGCGCGGAGCGATCACGCGCAGGTTGTGCGAATGCGCGCCGCGCACGACCGTGTCCAGGTCGCCATCGGCGAGGTCGGGCGCAAGCTTGATGAAATCGAGCGGCAAGTGCCCGATCCAGCCGGCGCTCACCGCGTCGGTGTCGACGCCGGCGAGACACAGGCGCACGCCGACGCGCTTCAGTTCGGGTGCCAACTCGACCAGCGCGCGGAGATTGTTGCGGGCCTCTTCGCAGCGGAATTCGAGTACCAGCGATCCCGGTGTCACGCCCGAGGTCGCGAGCCGCGCCGAAAGTTGCCCGCGCCGGCCGTGATCCGCCCAGCCCTGCAGCGACTGGCTCGCGAACAGGCAAACCGGATCCCCGTCGCGCTGGTGTTGCGCCAGGATGCCGATGCAATGATCGACGACCCACGCATCGACCGCCGCGATGTAGCCGGCGCGGATCGCGGCGGGGATCAACTCGGCGGCCAGGAATTCCTGTTCGCCATGTTGCAATCGCAGCAGCGCCTGATAATGCGGACCCGCGCCGCCGCGGATCGGAATGATCGGCTGGAACACGAGATCGAACGAGCCGTGCGCCAGCGCCGCCGAAATGCGCTGGGCGAGCGCGTTCGGATCGGGCGCGAGCGTGGAGTGCACCGCGACACGATCGGGTTGTATGCGCGCCACGGTCAGGGTGTGCTGCACCGCCGCCAGCGCCACCGCGGATTCGCTGGTCGTGGCATCGAACGCGCACACCGCGGCGTCCAGTCGCACGGCGGTGGCCTGCGCGCCGAAGCGTTCGTCATCCGCCGCCGTCACCAGTTCAGTGGCCAGGGCCACCAGTTCGCGCTCGCTGCGCGCGGGCGAGAAAATCAGGAACGCCGCATGCCCGTGACGCGCGGTCATGTAGCTCGTGCGGGCATGGCGCAGGATGAAATCGCCGAGCTGCGTGAGCACCTGATCGAAGGCGGCCAGACCAATGCGGTCGCGCAGGATCGTGGCGTCGCGAAGTTCCACCGCCAGCAGGCCGCCCTGCGCGGCGTAACCACCCGCCGCGGCGAGGTGTTCGGACAAGGCATCCAGCAGTTGCGCGCGTTCGTGCAGACCGGTCGCGGCGTCGCGGCGACGCCGGCGCCGGGTGCGCGAGGCGGCTGCGCGTGCGCGCCGCACGCGATTGGTGACCGCGGCGACCAGATGGGTCGGGCGGATCGGCTTCATCAGGAAATCGTCGCCGCCCGCATCCAGCGCGGCGAATTGGCGGTCTTCGTCCTGGTCGCCTGACAGGAACACGATCGGCGTGTTGACGTAGCCCTCGCGCTCGCGGATCAGCGCGGTCAGCTCGAAGCCGTCGCAATCGGGCATGTTGAGGTCGAGCAGCAGCAGGTCCGGCTGGAAACGGTCCAGTTCTTCCAGCACCGCCAGCGATTCGCCCAGCACCCGCGTTTCCATGCCGGCGCGGCGCAGGATCGCTTGCGCGAACAATGCCTGCGGAGCGTCGTCGTCCACGATCAGGATGCGGTACGGACTTTCCTCGTCCACCATGGCCAGTTCCAGTGCGGCGCCTACCGTTTCGCCGGGCGTGGCCGGCAGTGCGATGCAGCGGTCGGCTCCCGCGCGCAGCGCGCGCAGGCGCAATTCGACATCCGTCTCGCGCAGCAGCGCCAGCAGGTGGACGCGATGCGCAGGATCGCGCCGCGCTTCGCGCAGGGTGGCGGCGAGCTGTTCCAGTGGGGTGCGCGCATCGGCGATCAGGATGATGAGATCGGGCGTCGCGCCCCGCAGTTGTTCGAGGAGGCCCGGCATGTGGTCGAGCAGCGCCACGTCGCAGCCATGCTGGTCGAGCCGCAGCAGCAGTTCGTTGATCAGGGGATCGTCGTCGTTGATGATCCGCACGCGCGGCCCGCGCGGGTGATCGGGCACCGGGGGGATGTCCGGCTGTGGCGCCGGCACTTCGTTGGCCGCGGCCGCATGGGTGACAGGGCCGGCATCGGTGATACCGAGCTGCAACCAGTAGCCAGGGGGCGGCGTGTCGCAGCGCGGAAAGGGCGCCTTGCCCGCGATTGGCGGCGGATCCTGCATCCAGGCGGGCAAGCCGGGACCGCGTGAGGACTGCTGCAGATGTGGTCGCAGGCTGTCCAGCAGTGCGTCGATGCTGGTGGTCGCGGCGGCATCGGGAACCTGGTTGGCGCTGACGGCTGGCGCCAGCGCCGATTCCAGCGCCAGCAGGCGCTCGCCGGTTTCCAGCAGGCCGTAGCGGCCGCAGGCGCCGGCCAGTTGCGCGATCTCGTCGTGCAACGTGTGCAGCACGTTGCAGTCCCACCCGCTGCGGCATTGCGCGCGCGCGCGCCGCAGCAGTGTGCGCAGACGCTGCGGCAGGTGCTGCCGAAACGCCGCCTGCAGCTCCGCATCGGGCTTCTGCTGGGACAACTGCGATGCCATGTGGGAAATTCCCCCTGCTTCGACAAAACTATATCAAGGCGCAGGGCCGGAAGTGTGTTCGGCGTATCGCTTGCCTCGGGCCAGGCGAAGAGACCCTTGAAATCCGCCAAGCCCGTTCGAAGCTGCTGTCGTGGAAAGTCAGGCCAGGGATGGCCGTTCTGGTCTTTACTATCCCGAGGCCCGGCCGGCGAATGGCGGATTCAACGAGGCGGCGATCAGGGACGATCGCACTAGAAAGGTTTGACGACGGCCAGGATCACGATCGCGAGCAGCAGCACGCCGGGAATTTCGTTGAAGCCGCGCAGTTTGCGCGATGACCAATGGCAGCGATCGGCGGCGAAATCGCGGGTGAGCTTCACCAGCATCGCGTGGTAGACGACCAGCAGCAGCACCAGCAGCAGTTTCAGGTGCAGCCAGCCGGCGTGCAGGTAGAACGATTCCACCGCGAGCGTCGCGATGCCGAAGGCGATCGCCAGCGCGCCGCCGATATGGGTCATCACCAGCAGGCGCCGTTCCATCACCTTGAAGCGCTCGCGGATCGA
>JAICIW010000354.1 GCA_025928735.1 Rhodanobacteraceae bacterium
CCGCAGCCCGGCGCGGTGAGCGTCAACTTGACGTACACCTTGCGGCTGCCGTCATCGAGGTGCTCCATGCTGAGGTCGTAGACGAGTCCCAGATCCACCACGTTGATCGGAATTTCCGGATCGAACACGGTGCGCAACTGTTCCCATACCACCAGCTCGACGTCTGCATCCTTCGGGTTTTCCGGCACCGTCAGCGGCGCCGGCGGCGGCTTGCCCAGCGCGTCCGCGTCCTTGCCATCCACGCGGAACAGACTGCCCTCGACATACACCGTGAAGCTGCCGCCCAGCGACTGGGTGATGTAGCCGTTCTGACCCGCCGGCAACGTGACGGCATCGCCGTAGGGTACGTGCACCGCGGGACAATCGCGCTGCAGGGTGAAGGGTTCGCTGGAAGCACTGAATCCGGACATGGTTTTCCGACTTGACTGCTGAAAGGCGCGCGTGGCCTGCACGCAACGTGAAAGCATACCAATACGCCGTGCGCGAGTTTCTTGATGGAGGTCAGGCGCGCCCATCACAAGGTGAGATCGCGATGGCAGCGCCGTGCAGGGGTGCTGGTCTATCATCGGACAATCGCCTTACCCGGCCCGCTCCGCATGGACGATTCCGTCAGCACGCCGCCAGCCACCGCCTCCTCCACGCACGTCGCGGGCGCAATGTTTGCGCGCGTGCTCGGTTGTCTGACCTCGGCCTTCGGCTGGCTGATGTGCACGCTCGCCGCGGGTGCCGTCGCGGCCTTCGCCGCGATCGTGTTTGATGTGCGGCCCTGCTGGCCGATCCTCGTGCTGGCGCTGCCACTGACGCTGGTGCTGAAGGCATGCGGGTGCATGCACGCACGCTGGGGCGCGGCGATTGCAGTCATCGCGGTTTTGCTGGCCGGCTTCTATGCCACGTGCCTGGTCGCGGTCGCGCGTATCGCGGCGGCCACCGGGTTTCCCTTCGGTGAAGCCTTCCACACCGGCGGCATCGGGCTGGTGCTGCAGGTAGCCGAACTCGGCCTGGATGCGCTCGCGGTGCTGGTGTACGCGGGCGCAGCCGTCATCGCCGCTGCGTTCGCGGCCTGGCTGGCATCTTCGAGCGATCGTCCCTGATCGCTGCACTGCCAAGTTACTATCCAGGAACAAGCACCTTCGGCTATCGAGCACCAGAACGGCCATCCATGGCCTGACTTTTCACAACAGCCGCTTCGCTCGCGGCGCTTGTTCGTCGCTTTTTCGGCTCTTCGCAGCGCTTCCGCCTCTCAGACATCCAGCGTCTTGAGCCCTGCCACCAGTTCGCTCGCCGCCGCCTGGCCATCGCCATACAACATGCGCGTATTGTCGGCATAGAACAGCGCGTTCTCGATGCCGGCGAAGCCCTTGCCGCGGCCGCGCTTGATAACGATGACGTTTTTCGCCTTGGCGACATCCAGGATCGGCATTCCGTAGATCGGAGAATTCTTGTCGGTGCGCGCGACCGGGTTCACGACGTCGTTGGCGCCGATCACCAGCGCGACATCGGTGTTCGGGAATTCCGGATTGATGTCATCCATGTCCGCGATCAGGTCGTACGGCACGCCGGCTTCCGCCAGCAGCACGTTCATGTGGCCGGGCATGCGGCCCGCGACTGGATGGATCGCGAACTTCACCTTGACGCCGCGCTCGATCAACAGCTTCGCGAATTCCCAGATTTTGTGCTGCGCCTGCGCGACCGCCATGCCGTAGCCCGGAACGATCGCGACGCGCTCGGCGTACGCCATCATCACCGCGGCGTCGCTGGCGTCGATCGGTTTCAGTGCGCCCGCGATTTCCTGCTGCGTCGCGCCGCCCCCCGCGCCGAAGTTGCCGAACAACACGTTGCCGAGCGAGCGATTCATGGCCCTGGCCATCAACTGCGTCAGCAACGTGCCGGCCGCGCCCACCACCATGCCGGCGATGATCATCGCCTCGTTCTGCAACACGAAGCCTTCGAACGCCACCGCAAGCCCGGTGAAAGCGTTGTACATCGAGATCACGACCGGCATGTCGGCGCCGCCGATCGGCAGCGTCATCGCGATGCCGAACACCAGCGACAACACGATGAAACCGATCAGCAGGCCCCATGCGAACGCGTGGCCTTCGATGCCCGCGGCCAGCGCCAGCGCGCCGCACACCACCGCTACCGCGAAGATCGCAAGATTCACCCAACGCTGCAGCGGAAACACGAAGCGCCGATCCATCCAGCCTTGCAGTTTCGCGAATGCGATCAAAGAACCCGTGAACGACACCGCGCCGATCAGCACCCCGACGTAGGCCAATACCAATTCGGTTGTGCCGAGATGCCCGACTACGTCGGCCCAGGCTTCCGGCTGGATCGGTGAGGTGTCCGGCACCAGCTTCAGTGCGGCGTTGAACTTGATCAGTTCGACGGCGCCGATCGCCGCGGCCGCGCCGCCGCCCATGCCGTTGAACAAGGCGACCATCTGCGGCATCGCCGTCATCGGCACGCGCCGGCCGACGATCCACGACAGCACCACACCCACCACGATCGCCGCGATCATCCAGTCGAGGTTGTGCATGCCCGGCAGGAAGAACGTCACGATGATCGCGGCCGCCATGCCCGCGCCCGCCCACACGATGCCCGTGCGCGCGGTGCGCGGCGAACTCATGCGTTTCAAACCCCAGATGAAAAGAACGGCGGCGATGAAATAGA
>JAICIW010000379.1 GCA_025928735.1 Rhodanobacteraceae bacterium
CGTGTTGCCCGACCCGATGTGCTTGCCGAGGAACGGAAGGATCATGTTCCAGAGTTCCTCGTTGTGCTCCTCGCTCGCGAAGCCGTGCAGTTCCTTGGCCTCGGCCAGCCACTCGTAGGGTCTGCCGGTCTTGTCGAGGTACGAGCGCAGGTCGGTGGCGTTCTGGTACGGCACGCGCGGGTCGTCCTTGCCGTGTGCGATCAGCACCGGCACGTTGAACTTGTCCATCATGCTGACCGGCGACATCGTGTAGGCGTCTTCGCGTGTGCCGATGGCGTCCTTGAAATACAGGCGGCCGCCCGCGAAGCGGCGCGTATCGCTCTTGTCCATGCCGATGCGCCAGTCGTAAACGCCGGCGTAATCGACTGCACACTTGTACAACTTGGGTGCGAGGATCGGTTGCATCAGCGACGAATAACCGCCGAAGCTGCCGCCGAATACGCAGATGCGGTTGGGGTCGACGTAACCCTGCGCGATCGCCCATTGCACGCCATCGATCAGGTCGTCCTGGATGCCGGTGGAGAACTGCTTGTATCCGGAGCGCTGGAAGTTGTAGCCGCGGTCGCCCGAACCGCGATAGTTGATCTGCAGGCTCGCATAGCCGCGGTTGGCCAGCAGCGCAGCCCACGGGTCGTAGAACCAGCCATCGCTGGGACCGATCGGTCCGCCGTGCGGGATCAACACGAGCGGAAGATGCTTGTGATCGCCACCGTTCGGCAGTGTCAGGAAGCCCGCCAGTTCCACGCCGTCGCGACCCTTGAAGCGGATCGGCAGGCGCTGGGGCATGTCGGCCGGCTTGATCCAGGGCAGCGCCTGGTACAGCGGCCGCGCGTGCATGCCGTTGCGCTCGAACAACGCGAACGCGCCGGGATTGCGATCGCTGCGCACGCTGATCAACAGCGTCGCGCCGTCGGTGCTAGCGCCTTCCATCGACACGAAATCGGCGGGCTGGCCCTGTGAAAGCGCCTGCATGATTTGTGCGTAGGCATCGTTGCCGATGTACTGGACCTTCGGACGGCCGCCGGCCCCGAATGCCGCCGCGATCGGGGCGCCGGTTTCCGGATTCCACATCACGTCCGTGACAGAGGAGAACGGATCCGACGCCAATACGGTACGGCCGCTGCCGTCGAGGTTGCACTCGATCAGCTGGTCGGGACCGCCATCCAGGCTGGACCTCGCGTACAGGTGCTTGCCGTCGCGGCTGATGCGGAGTGGATCGAACGATTTGCCGACCACGGAATCCGGCATGCGCGTCCAGGTCTTGCCGTCGGTGCTGGAAAAAGCTACCGGATTCATATGGGTGTCAGCACCCGCGGCGATGCGTGCCACGCCGTCGTGCGGCAGCATCGACATGCCGCCGTGGTCGATCTCGCCAATCTTGGCGGCGCGGCCGCTGGTGCCGTCGACGTCATACAGATCGGATTTGCCGTATTGCCAGATGTCGCCCTCCGCGCCCGCGGACATGCGGTCCAGGCTCAGGTAAAAGTGCCCGTTCGGCTGATAGGGCGTGCCGACGATGGATGGGAACCCCTGCGGGATGTCGAGCGAGTTCATGGAAGAAAACGTACCGCCGCGATGGCGCAAGCTGTACAGCGTCTTTTTGTGCGT
The DNA here is from genome assembly GCA_025928735.1 of Rhodanobacteraceae bacterium. GTDB lineage: Bacteria > Pseudomonadota > Gammaproteobacteria > Xanthomonadales > Rhodanobacteraceae > 66-474. The sequence continues at coordinate 1,609 of JAICIW010000379.1, forward strand.
GCCATCGAAATCCACGCCCACGATGTCGCCGGTGACCGAAGGCGCCACCAGGGTGCCGGTTTCCCGGGCAAGGCCCATGATCAGTCGGGTACTGCTGACCCAGTGCAGGTTGTACGGCATGAAGCGCGGCGCCATGTCGAGGCGGCTGACGGGCTTCAGGTCGGGCAGGCTCAATACCGCCAACTGGTAACTGGCGTCGGTGTTGTTGGTGTTTTCGTTGACGGTGACGGCCAGGTATTTTCCGTCCGGCGAAATGACGGGATTGGTCAGCGTCGGATGTTTGACGAAGTCGGAAACCGGCAATTCCGCGGCGCCGGCGGTCGCGCAAAACGACATGCCGGCGACGAGCAGCCAGCAGGCAAGGTCTGCAAAACGCATCGATGTATCCCCGTGTGAAAAACCCCGGCCCGAGTATGCCAGTGCGATGCGGCCTTGTTAAGGCGCGTGGTTCGCCGATACTGTTGCGCGTTGGTTGGAAGGAATGCGGGCGTGGATGAAGCCGTCGAATATCGCGCGTTGTATCTGAAGCGCGGCGAGGATGCGCGACTGCGTGCGGGCCACCTGTGGGTGTTCGCCAACGAGGTGGACGTCGCCCGTTCGCCATTGACTTCATTTCAACCGGGTGACGCCTGCGTGATCGTGGATGCTCGCGACAAGCCGATCGGCGTTGGGTACGTCAATCCGCATTCGTTGATCTGTGCCCGCCTGGTGGCGCGCGGCATGGAGCATCCGCTGGATGCCTCACTGCTGACGCATCGCCTGCAGGTGGCGCTGGCGCTGCGCGAACGC
>JAICIW010000099.1 GCA_025928735.1 Rhodanobacteraceae bacterium
CATCGTCGACACGATCGGCGACACCCCCATCGTCCGGCTGCATCGCTTGGCGCCCGCGCACGTGGCGATGTACGCCAAAGTCGAATCGTTCAATCCCGGGGGATCGGTCAAGGATCGCCTCGCCATCGCGATCGTGCTGGACGCGGAACAGCGCGGCATGCTCAGGGCCGGCCAGACCGTGGTCGAAGCGACCTCCGGCAATACCGGGGTCGCGCTCGCCATGGTGTGCGCTGCGCGCGGCTATCCGTTCGTCGCGGTGATGTCGGATTCGTTCTCGATCGAGCGCCGCAAACTGATGCGTGCATATGGCGCGAAGGTGATCCTGACGCCCGCTGCCGAGCGCGGCACCGGCATGGTGCGCAGAGCCGAGGAGTTGGCCAGGCAACATGGCTGGTTCCTCGCACGCCAGTTCGAGAACGAAGCCAACCCGGCGTACCATCGCAGCACCACCGGACCGGAGATCCTGCGCGACTTTGCCGGCCGGCGGCTTGATTATTTTGTCAGCGGTTGGGGCACCGGTGGCACCTTGACCGGTGCAGGCGAAGTGCTGAAGCTCGCGCGTCCCGATATCCAGGTGATCGCGACCGAGCCTGCCAACGCGTCGCTGCTCGCGGGTGGCGAATGGCACTCGCACAGGATCCAGGGCTGGACGCCGGACTTCCTGCCCGCGGTGTTGAGCCGAACGATCGCCGACCAGATCATCCCTGTCGATGACGTCGTCGCGCGCGACACCGCGCGCCGGCTCGCCCGCGAAGAGGGCATTTTCTGCGGCATTTCCTCCGGCGCCACTGTCGCCGCCGCGCTGGAAGTCGCGAAGCAAGCCCCCGACGGCTCGGTGCTCCTGGCGATGCTGCCCGACACCGGCGAGCGTTATCTCTCGACCTTCCTGTTCGAAGGCGTCAATGAAGGTTCCGACGACACGTGGCTCGCGCAGCAAGCGTGAGACCGAACGCCGAGCGCGCCGCTCGTATCGAATGCACCTGCATTTGCTCGTCATTCCGGCGAAAGCCGGAACCCAGTGACTCGTTACGGGAAAGTAGGCAAAGCCACTGCTTCTCGCACGAAATGGGATGGCGCGAATTCGTGCATCCCCATGCCCGCCGGGGCCCGCTCTGGTAGGGCGGGTGACAACCCGCCGCCTAACCGCATATCGCTCGGCGGGATTCGCTTCGCTACTCCCGCCCTACGTGCTGTTTCGGACGTCCGGAACGACGAACGTGCTGCGTGGGTGCGTCACGCCGCGCGTTTGAGTGCAACGACAGCATTCAATCCGCCGAACGCAAATGCGTTCGACAGCACCGCCCGCACCGGTGTTTCGCGCGCCGTGTTCGGAACGTAATCGAGATCGCATTCGGGATCGGGACCGATGAAATTCGCGGTGGGCGGTATCACGCCATCGCGCAATGCGCCGATGGCCGCGATGATTTCCAGTGCGCCGGCGGCGCCGAGTGCATGGCCGTGCACGGATTTGGTCGACGACACCGCAACCTTCGCGGCGTGATCGCCCAGCGCGGCGTGGATCGCGCGGGTCTCGGTAGGGTCGTTGGCGGGCGTCGCGGTGCCGTGGGCGTTGACGTAGTCGATGTCAGTCGGCGAAAGTTGCGCGTCGCGCAGCGCCGCGGCCATCGCGCGCGCCGCGCCCACGTCGGACGGCATCACGATGTCGCCGGCGTCTGCGCTCATGCCGGCGCCTGCGAATTCGGCCAGGATGTCCGCGCCGCGGGCACGCGCATGGTCGAAATCTTCCAGCACGATCATGCCCGCGCCTTCGCCCAGCACCAACCCGCGACGTTGTTTGCAGAACGGCCGGCAGGTGTCGTCGGCCAGCACCCGCATCGCTTCCCAGGCGCGCAGTACGCCGAGCGTCAGGCAGGCTTCGGTGCCGCCTGCCAATGCGACGTCGGCGACGCCCGAGCGCACCAGCGCGAACGCCTGCGCGAAGGCGTGATTGGCCGATGCGCACGCGCTCGACACCGCAAAGCTCGGTCCGGTGATCCCGAATTCGATCGAGACCTGCGAAGCCGGCGCGCTCATCATTCGGCGCACGATCGAGAGCGGGTGCAAGCGCGGATTGCGTTCGCCGTACAGGCGCTTCGAGCACTCGTCGTTGGTGACTTCGCCGCCGGTGCCGGTGCCGATCACGCAACCGCTGCGCTGGCGCAGGTCGCCTTGCGCGAAGTCGAGCCCGGATTGCGCCACTGCTTCGCGGGCGGCGACCAGCGCGAACTGCGAAACGCGATCCAGCAGGATCAGCTTCTTCGAGTCGAAGTGCGCAGCGGGATCGAAGTCGCGCACCTGCGCGGCCACCTTGACCCGCATGTCCTGCTTCTCGAAACCCGTGAGCGGCGCGATTGCGCTTCGGCCCTCGCGCATGCCGTGCCAGATGGTGCGCGCGTCGTGGCCCAGCGCGCAGATGGCGCCGACCCCGGTGATGACGACGCGGCGGTTCATGGCGGAACGGGTTACGCGGCGGGCGGCGCCGGCGGCGTGGCGCCGGGCACGGGAGGATTCGCGGCCTTGTCCGCCAGCAGTTTTTCCACCGTCTCGACCAGTCCCTTCACCGATTCGGTATCGAAGTTGGGATCGCGGTCGGGCATCTGGATCTTGAAGTGATCCTCGATCTCGAAAATGATCTGGATCGCGTCGAGCGACGGAATCTCGAGATCCTTCAGCGTGGACTCGAGCGTCACCTTGCTCTCGTCGATGCCGGCTTCCTTGGCAATGATCGAGAACACGGTTTGTCGGACGTTGTCTGGTGTGGAGTCGTCGCTCATGGCGGGGTCCCTTCGGCGTCGTTGCGCGGTGGCACTGGCGGGGCGTGCTGCGCGTCGCCACCCAGCAACAGGATACCAGCGACGATGATGGCCGATCCGAGGATCTTCTCCCAGCCCATGGGGTCGTCGAACACGGCCCATGACGCAACCATGATCGCGACGAACACGATCGCGCTGGTCGGAAAGGCGGCGGACAGGGCGGATTTTTCCAGGATGTTCATCCACACCGCGAATTGGCCGAGGTAACAGGCGAGCGCCAGCCACAACCATGGCGTGGACAGCGCGGCGTGAATGGATTGCGCATTCAACTCGAACGCGCCGACCTTGGCGCCGGCCGTCTTCAACGCCACCTGGCCCAGCGTTTCGATGACCAGCAGCAACGCCCATGCACTGACCAGTGGCATCAGCCGGCGCCAGCGTGTCGAAGTGTGCGCGTGCATGCTGAGCATTCCCTTAGCCGTGCGGCGCCGCGGACTGCCGGTCGAGCCGATCGACGCGCGCGAGATTGTCGAAACGCGCGAACACGCGATCCACGAGCCGGTTGCGATGGCGATACCAAAGCGCGTTGGCATGCAGCGTGCTGCCGAGGCGCGCCTTCTCGCGATGCAGGCCCTGGCCGCTTTCGTACACGCCGATCCCCTCGTCGATGCAATACCGCACGTTTTCCAGCCAGCTCACATGGTAGAGGTTGTAGCGTTCCGTTGCCGCGTGGTCCATGCCGAGAAACTTGTCGAGCAGGCACTCGGCATCGCGCAGCACCAGGTTGAAGGCAAGCAGTCGCGCACCGTCGCTGTAGGTCACGCAATAGGCGCGACCGGGCATCTCGCGCAGCACATTGGCGAAATACGCCGGCGTCAATTCCTCGAACGAAAATTTCGCGCGGGCGAGGGTCTCGCGATACAGACGTTGCATGTCATCGGCGATGCCGTCGAGATTCGTGCGCCATTCGATCCGCAGGCTTTGAGTGGCGCGGCGCTTGCGGCGCAGGTCCTTGCGGGTGGACGCGCCGAGCGAATCGAGGTAGCCATCGATGCTGTGCCAGCGAATGTCGAGCGTCGCGCCCGGCAGGCCGGGCAGCGCGCGCAAGCCGTGACGCGGACAGACTTGTTGCCACACCGGTTCGGCGAGCGGCGCATCCTTGATCGCGAGCATTCCAAGCTTTTCGTGCGTCGCAACCGTTTCCATGTACGCGAGGATCGCATCCAGCCAGGCCGCCTGTTGTTCCGGCGTCGAGTCGGGCTCAAAACCGATCCGGCACCGTTCGGTCACCGGCGATCCCAGCGACAGCATCGGAATGCGCAGCACGTGCGGCAACAGTTTTCCGATCACCTCGGCGGCGCGACGCACGCCGCCCTGCATGGTGGTGTCGAGGCGGTAATCGGTGACGAACGCCGGCACCACCGCCAGCAGCCGGTCAGCTTCGCACACGGCGAAGTAGAGATAGCGAAATCCCGCAAGCCCCGCGCGCTCGATCGCGCGCAGGTAGGCGTGGTCTTCGCGTTCGTGCGGGAACAGGCGATTCCATTCGATCGGCGCGAAGGCGTCGATCGAAGGATGCGCGGTGGTGGTGATCATGCCGCTGAGACGGTGGCCGTGGTGATGCGTGGCCGTGAGGTGCGCAGTGGACTGTTGGCGAGGATGCGGGTGAAGAAATCCGCCGAGCGCGCGATCACCTTGTCGCGTTCGCCATCGACCGTGATCATGTGGTAGCTGTCGTTCAGCAGGACGGTTTCGGTGGCGCCGGTGATGCGCCGTTCGATCAGGCGCGCGTTGCGCACGCTGGCGATGTCATCGTCGGCTGCGTGCATGATCAGCGCGGGCGCGCGCACTTCCTGCAGGCGCGGGCGCACGTGCCAGGCCAGCTTGTGGAATTCCGCCAGCGACGGCCACGGATTGCCGGGCAGGCCGGCCGCTTCGCTCTGGCCATCCAGCATCGCGCCGGCGATGCGCATGCGCACCCGTTCGTCCTTGATGCCGTACGGAAAGCTTTCCATGAAGCGGCGCTGCTTGAACAAACCCACGCCGCACACCAGTGGCAGCAGGAATGAAAGTCGCGCCACGCGCGGAATCGTCCAGCCGTCGTAGAAGAACGTGCTGCCGTACAGCCCGAGCCCATCGACCCACTGCGGTTTTTCGATCGCAAGGTTCAAGGCCAGGACCGAACCCATCGACAGGCCGGCCACGAACAGATGATCGACTTCGCGCCGCAGGCGATCCGCACCCTCGACCACGCTGCGCGTCCAGTCACGCCAGCCGGTTTTCAGAAGGTCCGCTTCGCTGCCGCAGTGCCCGGCCAGTTGCATGCCGTAGACGGTGAAGCCGGCGCGGTTGAGGCCCTTGCCCACGAATCGCATCTCCGCGGGCGTGCCGGTGAGGCCGTGGATCAGCAGCACCCCCGCGCGCCCACCGCGCAGCAGGAAGTCTGCCTGTTTGATCATGGATTGCGTCATGCTTGCCCCGATCGCCTGTGCGAATCAGCCCGGTGTCATCAACCAAATTGCTGCCCGGTGACCAGTACGACTCCAACCACGATGGTGCCTATTCCCGCCCAGCGGCGCAGCGAGATGCGTTCCTTCAGGATGTAGCGGCTGGCCAGCACCACACCGACGTAGCCGAGCGCCGTGAAAGGAAACGCGACGCTGAGTTGCGTGCGCGAGAGTGCCGCGAACCACAGCACGAATTCCACGGCGTACACAGCGACGCCCAGCGCGATCCACGGCGAGTGGAAGACCTTGTAGACGAGCGACGGCGCCCCGGCCCCCACCGTTGCGTGACCAACCCCGAGCTTGAAGCACACCTGGCCGGTCACGTCGCAAGCGACCGAGCCGAGTAGCAGCAAAAGGGTGACGAGGGCGTTGGTCATGGATTTGCAGGGGTGAGGCAGGCTTCGAAGAGCGTTCGCGCCAGCTCAACGTCGGTGCGCCTATTGTCGTCGATTCGTCGCGGGTTCGTCACGATGCGCACGGGTTGGTCGAACTTCGATTCCATCCGTTTCAGCCAGTTCGCGTGGCGCGGCGGCGAATACTCGCCGCAAATGTCCGCGCCCAGAATCCGCTTGTGGTGGCCCACCGCACGCAGCATGGCCGTCAACGCGGCCAGCGGCATGCGGCCCTGATCCCAGTTGGTCAGCGCCTCATGTTCGGGCAACACGTCCTTGTCGATCGTGATCCAGACCGTGCCGGTCGGAATCGCGTCCAGCACGAGGCGCACAGCATCCTCCAGTTTCCTTTCGCCGAGGTTTCGCCAGTGCACGCGGCCATCGCGCCATTCATGTCCCCGTCCGTCGGCGAGCCGGTGGCGGACCCGTGAAGGCGCGTGCTGCCACGGGAACAGCGCCAGCCGGCCGGCATCCAGCGCCGGCAGGTTGCCGCCCTTGCGGCCCGGATCGACGAGATCGTCGCTGCACGGGCCGATCGTCACCACCCGCTGCACGTTCGGCAATTCCAGCACCCGGTTCACCCAGGAACCGCAATGCCAGCGGGGTGCCAGGCGCACCCAGTCGGGATGGTTGTCGAAGTGCAGGACCGTGAACGGTTGGGTGATTCGCTCGATCAACAGCGCGGCGAGGTGATGGAAATCGCCCGAGCCCAGGAACGTGATCGACGGGTGCGGATCATTCGACGCCGCAATCCGCGTGCGCGCGGCCCCGATGTTCTTCTGCCGGCTCCACAGGCGCAGCGCCGGACCGAGATCGCGCAGGTCGACGCGCGTCACCGACGCCCATGGCGCGGCGTTGGTCAGCGTGTCGGTATCGACGCTGCCATCGGTGTCGAGGATGCGAAGGTGAACTTGCATGCGCGCAAGTATCGCGTGTCTCGGTGTGGAAACGCTGACCGTAGCTTGGGCTAATCCCGAACTTGTTCGGGAGAAGCCCAACGATACGAGCGCGTTGGGCTTCGCTGCGCTCAGCGCCAACCTACAAGAGCATTCCCGCGTTACCTGCTCGCTGCGATCAGCCTGCGAGTTTCGCCTTGACGCGCTGCGACAGCGCGCCCATGTCGGCGCGGCCGGCGGCGCGTTCCTTCAGCAGCGCCATCACCTTGCCCATGTCGCGCGGCGACGTCGCGCCCGCGTCGGTGACGCATTGCGCGATCAACGCGTCGAGTTCGGCGTCGGACAACTGCACCGGAAGGTAGGCTTCGATCACGCCGATCTCGTAGCGTTCCTGCGCGGCGAGATCCTCACGCTGCGCGGCTTCGTATTGCGACACCGAATCGCGTCGCTGCTTCAACATTTTTTCCAGCGTGTGCAGCACCTGGGTATCATCCAGCACGATGCGCTCGTCGACTTCGCGCTGTTTGAGCGCAGCGAGGATCAACCGGATTACGCCAAGGCGCGGTTTGTCGCCGCCTTTCATCGCGGCTTTCATGTCTTCGGTGATGCGTTGCTTCAAATTGTTCATGGCCAAGTTTCCAAACCGTATCGACACAAACGCAAAAAGCCGGTGCCGCAGGGCAGCACCGGCTGGAAGATCGCAGGCGAAGCGACCTGTATCAGTACAGGCGCTTGCGGCGCGTGACTTCGCGCGAGACGCGACGCAGGTGGCGCTTCACCGCCGCAGCGCGCTTGCGCTTGCGTTCCTGGGTCGGCTTCTCGTAAAACTCGCGCTTGCGCGTTTCGGCGAGCACGCCGGCCTTCTCGCAGGTGCGCTTGAAACGGCGCAG
>JAICIW010000103.1 GCA_025928735.1 Rhodanobacteraceae bacterium
AGAAGCCCGCGAAGCACTGATCCGTGACGACGCTGTTCGTCTCCGACCTGCACCTCGACGATGCGCGTCCGCACATCGTCGCGGATTTCGAGCGCTTCTGCGCCGGCGAAGCGCGCCAGGCCGACGCGTTGTACGTACTTGGCGACCTCTTCGAAGCTTATATCGGCGACGACGATGACGCAGCGTTGAACGCGCGCATCGTCCATGCGCTGCACGGCGTCGCCGATGCCGGCGTGCCGGTAGGTTTCATTGCAGGCAACCGTGATTTCCTGCTGGGCGAGGATTACGCGCGCCGCTGCGGGATGGAGATTCTCGAGGACGGTGGCGTGGTGGATCTGTACGGCACGCCCACGCTGGTCCTGCACGGCGACGTGTTGTGCACCGATGACGCAGCGTACCTCGCGTTTCGCCGGCAGGTACGCAACCCGGCATGGCAGGTCGCGTTTCTCGCCCGTCCGCTGGCCGAACGCCGCGCGTTCGCGGCGCAGGCGCGCGACGCCAGCCGCGCGCATACCTCGCAAACGGACATGGCGATCATGGACGTCAATCAGAGCGCCGTGGAACACGCGCTCCGCCAAGCCGGTGTCGCGCGGATGATCCACGGCCATACCCATCGCCCCGCGATCCACGATTTCATGCTGGACGGGAAACCCGCACAACGCATCGTGCTGGGCGACTGGTACGAACAAGGTTCGGTGTTGCGAGTGGATCGGGATACTGCCAGCCTGGCCGGACTGGCACCCCGCTGACGGAGGCACCATGCAACTGATCGGCATGCTTGATTCCCCCTACGTGCGGCGCTCCGCGATTTCGCTGCGGATGCTCGGTATTCCATTCGAGCACCGTTCGCTTTCGGTATTCCGCGACTTCGACGCTTTCCACGAGGTCAATCCGCTGGTCAAGGCACCAACGCTCGTCTGCGACGACGGCTGCGTTCTGGTCGACTCCTCGCTGATCATCGATTATGCGGAGGCGCTTGCCGGACGCAGCCTGATGCCGTCCGAACCCGGCGCACGTCGCCACGCATTGCGGCTGACCGGACCGGCGCTGGTGGTTTGCGAAAAGGCGGTGCAACACTTTTACGAGCACAAGCGCGCGGCCGACAGGCAGGATGCATCGTGGCTGCAGCGCGTGGATGGACAGCTGCGTGATGCCTGTGCGCTGCTCGACGAAGCACTCGGCATCGCGCCCACGGACCGCTGGCTGTGCGGCGCGATGCCGACCCAAGCCGACATCAGCGTCGGGGTGGCATGGACGTTTGCACAGATCGTGGCCGCTGAAATCGTGCCTGCACGTGACTACCCGGCATTCGCAGGATTTGCTGCGCGCGCGGAGCGGCTGTCGGACTTCGTGGCATTGCCGCCCGCCTGATCGCCTAGCCGCAGGCGTCGATCGCTTCGCGCAGCCGTTCCACACCGACGATCTCGAGGTCACCCATGCGCGCAGACTTCTTCGGCGCGTTCGCCTGCGGCACGATCGCGCGACGGAAGCCATGATGCGCAGCTTCCTTCAGGCGTTCCTCGCCATTCGGCACGGGCCGCACCTCGCCGGACAGACCGACTTCGCCGAACGCCACGGTTTTTTCGGGCAACGCGCGATCGCGAAAGCTCGACAGCACCGCCAGCAACACCGGCAGGTCGGCCGCGGTTTCCTGCACGCGGATACCGCCGACCACGTTGACGAACACGTCCTGATCGAATACCGCTGCGCCGCCGTGGCGGTGCAACACCGCCAACAGCATCGCCAATCGATTCTGTTCCAGCCCCAGCGCGACGCGGCGCGGATTGCCGAGGTTCGACTGGTCGACCAGTGCCTGCACCTCGACCAGCAGCGGGCGCGTGCCTTCGCGGGTCACCATCACCGCGCTGCCCGGTGTCGCGCCTTGCTGCGAGGACAGGAAAATCGCAGACGGGTTCGGTACTTCGCGCAGGCCCTTGTCGCCCATCGCGAACACGCCGAGTTCGTTGACCGCGCCGAAGCGGTTCTTGAACGCGCGCAACACCCGGAAGCGCGAGCCCACCTCGCCCTCGAAGTACAGCACCGCATCGACCATGTGCTCGAGCACGCGGGGACCGGCGATGCCGCCTTCCTTGGTGACGTGGCCGACGAGGAATACCGACGTGCCGGTCTGCTTGGCGAAGCGCGTCAGACGCGCCGCGGACTCGCGCACCTGCGAGACCGAGCCGGGTGCGGCCGGCAACGTTTCGGTCCAGATGGTCTGGATGGAGTCGATCACCAGTACCCGCGGTTTTTCCGCGACTGCATGTTCCAGGATGCGTTCGACGCAGGTTTCCGCCAACGCGCGCAGCGGCGCGAGTTCCAATCCGAGACGATGTCCGCGCGCGGCGATCTGTGCCAGCGATTCCTCGCCGCTCACGTACAGGCCCGGCAAGCGTTCGCCCAATGCCGCCAGGGTCTGCAACAACAATGTCGACTTGCCGATACCCGGATCGCCCCCCACCAGCACCACCGAGCCTTCCACCAAGCCACCGCCCAGCACGCGGTCGAGTTCGCCGATCCGAATCAGGTGCCGCTGCTCGACCTCGCCGGCAACGCCCGCGAGCGGCTGTACCTTCGCGGCCTCCGGGCCGGCATAGCCGACGCGCCGGCCCGCATGCGCGGTCTCCTTCGCGGGTTCCACGACGAAGGCGCTCAACGTGTTCCAAGCGCCGCACGCTTCGCATTGCCCCTGCCACTTCGGATACTCCGCGCCGCAATCGGAACACACGTACGCGGTTTTCGATTTGGCCATTACTCGCCGTCCTCCGCGAACAACACGCGGCGGGTGACACCGCAGGTGAGTTCATACGAAATGGTATTGGCGTGGCCGGCGATCAATTCCGCGGGAAGTTGCGGCCCCCACAGTGTCACCACGTCGCCGACTGACGCATTCGGCGCGTTGCGCAAATCCAGCGTCAACAGATCCATCGACACGCGACCGATCACCGTGGCGGGCGCATCACCCACGCGCACCGGGGTGCCGGAACGTGCGCTGCGCGGATAACCATCGCCGTAGCCGATCGCGGCGACGCCGACGCGCATGTCCTCGGGGCATTCCCACGTGGCGCCATAGCCGACACGCCCACCACGCGCGATACGGTTGATGGCGACCAGTCGTGTCGTCAATGTCATCGCAGGTTCAAAGCCGAAGTCGGCCCCGGTTTTTTCTTCCACGACCGACAATCCGTAGAGCAAGCCACCCACGCGCACCCAGTTTCCACGTGCAGCGGGCCAGCCGAGCAGCGCCGCAGAATTGGACAGCGCGCGCTCGCCGGGCAAATCGCTGGCGGCGTCGAAAAAACGCTGCGTCTGGCGCGCGGTAAGCTCGTTGTCGAATTCGTCCGACGAAGCGAAATGCGTCATCAGCACGATGGCCTTGTCCACAGCCGGCAGCGCGGCCAGGCGCGCATGCAGTTCGGGCGCACGTTCCGGTGCAAACCCCAACCGATGCATCCCGGTATCGAGGTTCAGCCAAACCTTCAGTGGATCGCCGCCGCGTTCGGCTTCCAGCATCGCGAGCTGCGAATCGTGGTGGATCACGGCTTCGAGTTGCAGCCGGCGCATCTCGGCAAGATCGCCGGCGGCGTCGGGACCGGACAGCACCACGACGCGCTGGCGATTTCCCGCCGCGCGCAATCGCAGTCCATCGGCGATCGAGGCCACGCCGAAGGCATCGGCGTCGGCCAGCGCCCGTGCGCAACGTTCGAGGCCGTGGCCGTAGGCGTCGGCCTTCACCACGGCCATCACTTTCGCGCCTTCGGCCAGCGTGCGGACGCGCGCCAGGTTGGCGCGCAGGGCATCGAGATGGATCGTCGCGGTGGCGGAGCGGCTCAAGCACTCACTCCAGAGTGCCGATGTAGGCTTCCGGCGCGTAGTTCTCGAACTTGGTGTACTGGCCGAGGAAGGTCAGCTTGATGGTGTCGATCGGGCCGTTGCGCTGCTTGCCGATGATGATCTCGGCGATGCCCTTGTGGTTGGATTCCTTGTTGTAGACCTCGTCGCGGTAGATGAACAGGATCAGGTCGGCATCCTGTTCGATCGCGCCCGACTCGCGCAGATCGCTCATCACCGGACGTTTGTCGTTGCGCTGTTCCAGCGCACGGTTCAACTGCGACAACGCGATCACCGGCACGTCCAGTTCCTTGGCCATCGCTTTCAGATTGCGCGAGATTTCGGAAATCTCGGTCGCGCGGTTTTCCTTGTTGCCCGGCACCTGCATCAATTGCAGGTAATCGAGTATCACAAGCCCGAGGCCGTGCTCGCGCATCATCCGGCGTGCGCGCGAACGCAGTTCACCCGGCGACAGCGCAGGCGTGTCGTCGATGAAGATTTTCGATTCCGACAACAGCGACGCGGCCTGGCTGACCCGCGGCCATTCCTCTTCGGCCAATTCACCCGACCGCAAATCCCTCTGGCTGATCCGTCCCAGCGAGGAAATCAAACGGAACGCCAGTTGCGAGGCCGACATTTCCATCGAGAACACCAGCACCGGCTGCTTGGCGCGCATCGCGACAGCTTCGGCGATGTTGAGCGCGAACGCGGTCTTGCCCATCGACGGGCGGCCGGCGACGATCACCAGATCCTGGCGTTGCAGGCCGGAAGTCAAATCGTCCAGATCCTTGAAGCCGGTGGTGAGGCCGTTCAACTGGCCGCGGTTGGCGTAGCGCTGTGCCAGCAGCTCCACGGCCTCCTTGACCGATTGCCGCACCGGGATCACCTGCTTGCGCCCGCGCGCGCCGGCCTCGGCGATCTTGAACACGCGCTGTTCGGCCGTTTCGAGGATTTCCGGCGTGTTGCGGCCCTCCGGGTTGAAGCCGTCGCCCGCAATCTGGGTACCGGCTTCGATCAGTTTGCGCAGCACTGCCTTGTCACGCACGATGTCGGCGTAGGCCGCGATATTGGCCGCGCTCGGCGTGTTGTTGGCGAGCTCCGCGAGATAGGCGACGCCGCCGATGTTGGCGGTTTCACCGTGGCGCTCGAACCATTCGCCCAGCGTCACCGCGTCGCAGGGCTTGCCGGCCATCGCGAGTTCGCCGATCGCACGAAAAATGAGTCGATGCTCGCGGCGATAGAAATCTTCTTCGGTGACCCGGTCGGCGACCTGGTCCCACGCCTCGCCGACCAGCATCAGGCCACCCAGCACCGACTGCTCGGCCTCGATGGAATGCGGCGGCACCCGCAGCACATCGACGCGCGGCGGCGGGTTGTTGCGTTCGGGCAGCACGGCGCTCATCGGCGCGCAACGGCAAGCGACTTCGACATGCCCGGAATCATACGAGGGTGCGTCTCGCTCGGCGATACAACAACCCTGTGGAAATCTTGTGCGTGGGACGTGCACAAACCGCGGCAACATCCTTGGCACCGATCAAGGCGGATGAACACGTATCTGCTGCTTCAGCCACCGTTATCCGTGTCGATCCGTGTCGAGGCTTTTACCTGCGCCCTGAACTCTCGCTCACATGTTTGCGAACCGCGTCGGCGCGTACGCCAGCGGGTCGATTGCAGGGGGTTCGCCCGCGATCAGCGAGCTGACGAGTTCGGCGGTGGCCGCGCTCATGCTCACCCCCAGCATCCCGTGACCGGTCGCAAGCAGGAGATTGTTCCAGCGTTTGACCGGTCCGATCAGCGGAATTTCGTCCACGCACATCGGCCGCCAACCCCACCATTCCTCGCGCAGTTCGCCGCCGACCGGTGCGCGCAGATAGGCCGCGGCGCCGCGCCGCAATGCATCCAGCCGCGTGCGATTGAGACGTTCGTCGTAACCCGAAAATTCCATGGTGCTGCCGAGCCGATAACCCGAACCCCATGCGGTCACGCACACACTGGGCTCGCGCAGCACCAGCGCGCGGCGGGGGCACGGATCGGGCCGCGACATCGTGATCGAATAACCCTTGCCGGGCTGGATCGGCACCTTGAGGTCCAGCATCGCCGTCACGCGCGGGGTCCATGCGCCCAGCGCCATCACCACGCGCTCGCCGGCAAAATCGCCGCGCGAGGTACGCACCGCATCAATGCGACCGTCCGCGCACCGAAAACCTTGCACCGCCGCGCCGGTTTCGATGATGCCGCCATGCTCGCGCACCCGCCGCGCCAAGCCCTCGACCAGCAGGTCGGGACGCAACTGCGCATCGTCGGCATGCAGGATGCCGCCAACCACGCCCGGCAGCAGCGCCGGTTCCATTTGTTCGACCACGTCGCCGGTCATTGCCGTCGCCGCCACGCCGAGGCGATGCAGCCACTCGATTTCGGGACGATCGTGTTCCAGCGTCTGCCGCGTGCGATAGACATACAGGTTGCCGGCCGGCGCGTATTCGCAGTCGATGCCCTCTTCCACCAGCACGCGCGGCAACAACGTCCACGAGCGGTTGAGAATCGCCGCGCGCGCGATCGCGGCACGCTGGGCGGCGGCGAGATTGCAGCGACGCGCGAAGTCCAGCAGCCAGCGCCAGCGCTCGGGATCGGGCCGCGGACTGACGTACAACGGCGCATCGCGGCGCAGCATCCAGTGCAGCGCGCGCCACGGCATGCCCGGCACCGTCAGCGGAATTGCGTGGCTGGGGGTCAGGGTGCCGCAATTGCCGTGCGAGGCGCCGCAACCGGTCTCGCCGCGATCCACCACCCGCACCGTCGCACCGCGACGGAGCAAAGTCAGCGCGCAGAACAAGCCGATCACGCCGCCGCCCAGGATCAGAACGTCACTGCGTGCTTCACTCATTCGGACAATTGTAGTGCCGATGTCGCAGACACCGAAGAGGGCGCTGTTGCCGCGCGAGGCCGAACGGCGCGGCGGGCGGCGTGGCCGGCCCGGCAGCGGCAGAGGGCGGCTCGATTCGCCGACGGGCCTGTGAAGCGGCACAGACGGGGCCGTTTTCCGGCATCCGGCCGCGCTTGGCATCATTCCTGCAGGGATATTCCCGCACAAGGGGAATCCACATGAACGCCAACATCGACACCGGTTTTTGCAGCGTACCCGAGATCCTGCTGATGCTTCGCGCCCCCGGCGCGGGCTGGCTGGCCACCCTGCTGGCTGCGCTGGACGAAGCCAGCCGCGATCCCGACTTCAACGCCTATCACCGCGCCATCCTGGCCCACTGTCTCGACGAGCAGGCAGTGCCGGCGGCGGCCGCGGAAGCGGCTCGCCAACGTACGGCGCAGTTCGAACAGGCGCTGGCGGGGCAGCTCCATGATCGCGCGAGCGACCGCCTCGCGGTCTGCTGAAACCTTCGGCGACGTCCGGCTCGCGCTGGACGTGACCGGCACCATCGGGTACCTTCGGGCCTGCCCCTGCGTGGCAGTACCCGTCGATCCGATGTCCTTTCCCGATCGC
>JAICIW010000272.1 GCA_025928735.1 Rhodanobacteraceae bacterium
CCGGAGCCGAACGTGCCGGTCGCGAGCTTGCCGAACTCGGCCTTGAACTTGGCGACGTCGCCGAACGCCTTGCTGATTGCGTCGGCCAGCTTGCCGGACGGATCGCCGCCGCCCTTGGGCGACATGGAATTCCAGTAGAAGGTGTGGTTCCACGCCTGCGCGGCGTTGTTGAACATGCCCCCGGTCGCCTTCTTGACGATGTCCTCGAGGTTCATGTCGGCGAAGTCGGTGCCCTCGATCTGCTTGTTGAGGTTGTCGACGTAGGCCTTGTGGTGCTTGCCGTAGTGGTAGTCCAGGGTCTCCTCGGAGATGTGCGGGGCCAGTGCGCTGCGTGCGTAGGGAAGCGGGGGAAGTTCGATCGCCATGGAGTGCTCCTTGGAGGTTTGGGAAGCGGCAGAAATGGCAGCCTGCGTGTAAAGCGCGCCTGATACAATGCGCGACAATCGCAAGACACCACCCGTCATTGTAGACCCGTCGCACATTTTTGTCGGATTCGCGCGAGCCCGGGTTTCGGCTTCATCAAGGCTGGGGCGCCGGCATCGCATCGGCGATTCACTTCCACGATGGGTGGGTTTCCGCGAGTCTTCACCCATCACGCATGCAGGTTTCAAAATCACTATGGACGTCATCGAACGCATCAAGCAAACGCTAGCCGGACATCCGGTCGTGCTGTACATGAAGGGCACGCCCGATTTTCCGATGTGCGGTTTTTCCATGCGCACCTCGCAGGCGCTCACCGCCACTGGCGCCAAGTATTTCTCGGTGAACGTGCTGGAAGACCCCGAGATCCGCGCCAATTTGCCGCGCTATTCCAACTGGCCGACCTTCCCGCAGCTTTACATCAACGGCGAACTGATCGGCGGTTGCGACATCACGCTGGAGCTGTACGAATCCGGCGAGCTGCAGCGCATGGTTGCCGAGGCCGACAAGCAGACGGCCGCCTCGTGACGCTGCCCGTCACGCGTCTTCCGGCGGGCTGGGCGCCCGCTGCGGATTCGCTGGCGGGGCGTGTGGTGTTGATCACCGGCGCCGCGGGTGGCTTGGGCCGCGCGTCCGCACTCGCGTGCGCCAAAGCCGGTGCCACCGTGCTGCTGGCCGACCGCAAGGCGCGTGCGCTGGAACCGGTGTACGACGAGATCGCTGCACTGGCCGACGCGCCGCGGCCGGTGTTGCAGCCGATGGATTTGCAAGGCGCATCGCCGCTGGAATACCAGACGTTTGCCGAATCGGTCGAGCGCCAGCTCGGCCGGCTCGATGGCGTGGTGCATGCGGCGGTGAAGTGCGAAGGCCTGACGCCGCTCGGGATGCTGTCGCCCGAGGAATGGATCACCACGTTGCACGTCGACTTGTCGGCGCCGTTCCTCTTGACGCAGGCATGCATGCCGCTGCTGCTGGCGCGCGAGGACAGCGCGGTGGTGTTCGTGCTGGACGATCCGGAACGGATGGCGCGCGCGCACTGGGGTGCCTACGGCGTGGCGAAAGCGGGCCTGGAAGGGCTGGTTTCGATCCTGCACGAGGAAACCGACGAGACATCCTTGCGCGTGCACGCGCTGCTGCCTGCGCCGATGCGCACCGCGCTGCGGCGTACCGTGTGGGCGGGCGAGGACCCGGCCAAGGTTGCGACGCCCGATGTGGCGGCGCAAGCGGTGCTGTATCTGCTGGCCCCGGAGGCGCGTTCGGCGCGGGGCAAGGTGCTGGACCTGCGTGGCGGCGAACACAACGGGGGTTGAGTGATGCAGCAGCAGATGACCCTCGTGTCGGCGTGCATCACGCTTTTCCTGGTTCTGGATGCGCCCGGCAATGTGCCGTTCTTTCTGTCGATCCTGAAGGATGTTCCGCCCAGGCGGCGGCGCTGGGTGATGGTCCGCGAGCTGCTGATCGCGCTCGGTGTGCTGGTCGCGTTCCTGTTGGGGGGCCGTGAACTTTTGTCGATCATGCAGTTGCGGCAGGAGGCCATCAGCATCGGCGGCGGCGTGGTACTGTTCCTGATCGCGATCAAGATGGTTTTCCCGCCGCGCGACGGCGGCATCTTCGGGCCCGTGGGCCAGGGCGAACCGTTCATCGTGCCGCTGGCGATTCCCGGCGTCGCCGGTCCGTCCGCGATGGCGACGCTGTTGCTGATGACCAGCGCGCAGCCCGGTCGCCAAGTGGAGTGGGGCCTGGCGCTGCTGATCGCGTGGCTCGCCACCGCGGTGATCCTGCTGGGTTCCACGTGGCTGTTCAAGTTGCTTGGCGAGAGCGTGCTCGCGGCCATGGAGCGCGTGATGGGCATGCTGCTGATCGCCCTGTCCGCGCAAATGGTCCTGGGCGGGGTCGAGGCCTACCTCAAAGCTGGTTGAGCGAAGGAACATTCGCATGAACGACATTGATCATCCCGTGAGGCCCGCAACGGTGAACGCGCAGATCGTGCCCGCGGGCACGCTGGACGTGCTGTCACGTGACGAGATCGCGCGCCTGCGTGATGCCACGACCGCCGGCCTGCATACGTTGTTGCGCTCGTGCACGCTCGCGGTGCTGACCTCGGGCGCGATGCACGACAGCGCACGCGCGCTCCTCGATCAATACGCCGATTACGACATCCAGGTGCTGCAGCAGGATCGCGGGGTCAAGCTGGACCTGAAACACGCGCCGGCGCAGGCGTTCGTGGACGGCAAGATCATCCGCGGCATCAATGAATTGTTGTTCGCGGTGGTGCGCGACATCGTGTACGAATCCACCAAGCTGGAGTCGGGCGAATTCGATCTCTCGGATTCCGGCGGCATCACCCACGCGGTATTCGACGTCCTGCGCAATGCCCGCGTGCTGCGCGCGCGTTTCGACCCGAACCTCGTGGTGTGCTGGGGTGGGCATTCGATTTCGCGCGAGGAGTACGACTACAGCAAGACCGTCGGTTACCAGTTGGGTCTGCGCGGCATGGACATCTGCACCGGTTGCGGGCCGGGTGCGATGAAGGGTCCGATGAAGGGCGCAACCATCGCGCATGCCAAGCAGCGGCATTACGAGAACCGCTATATCGGCTTGACCGAGCCCAGCATCATCGCAGCCGAGTCGCCCAACCCCATCGTCAACAGCCTGGTGATCCTGCCCGACATCGAAAAGCGGCTGGAGGCTTTCGTGCGGGTCGGCCACGGCTTCATCGTGTTTCCGGGCGGCGTTGGCACGGCCGAGGAAATCCTGTATCTGCTCGGCATTCTCCTGAATCCAGCCAACGCCAGCGTGCCGTTTCCGCTGGTGTTCACGGGCCCCGAATCGGCCGCGCCGTATTTCCAGCAGATCGACAAATTCCTGAGGTTGGTGCTTGGCGACGCCGCTTCGCAGCGCTATCAGATCATCATCGAGGATCCGGTTGCGGTGGCGCACGCGATGCAGCAGGGCATTGAAGTCGTGCGCAATCATCGCGTCGAAACGCACGACGCATTCTTCTTCAACTGGGAAATCAACATCGATCTGCCATTCCAGCAGCCGTTCCGGCCCACGCACGCGGCCATGGCCGCGCTGGACCTGCATCGTGGCAGGTTGCCGCATGAACTCGCTGCCGACATGCGGCGCGCGTTTTCCGGCATCGTGGCGGGCAACGTCAAGGAAGAGGGCATGGGCGAAATCGACCGGAACGGCCCGTACGAAATTCATGGCGATCCGGAATTCATGCGCGCGCTCGACACGCTGCTGCAGAGCTTCGTCGCACAGCAGCGCATGAAA
>JAICIW010000300.1 GCA_025928735.1 Rhodanobacteraceae bacterium
CACCGAACGGATGAGGGTCCGATCATGGCTTCGCGGAGAGGCTGATGCGGAAGTTGCTTGCGGGGTTGCTGCTGTGGGGGACGCTGTCGACGGTGTGGGCCGCGACTGCGCTGCCGCCCGTGGCGATGCGCACCCTTTCCGCCAGTGATCCGCAGGGTCTGATCGTCAAGCTGCGTGCGGCACTCGATGCCGGGGTTTACGCCGGCAACCCCGCGGGCGAACGCGAAGCACTGTGGTGGATGGGTCACGCCGCGATCAATGCTTCCGATGACGCCGCGGTCACCGAAGCCGTGGCGCGCCTCAAGAGCATGGGCAGCGTCGGACATGACACGTTGGCCGAATCGTATGCCGGTTTCCTGAATGCCGACCTGCGCATCGCGCATGGCGATGGCGGTGGCGTCAGCGACGCACTGCAGGCGGCCGCCCTGCAGCTGGACAACCCCGATCCCGCGCATCGCGCACTGGCCAAGTTCCAGTTGTGCGACATCTACAGCATGGCCGGCCAGCATCACCACTCGCAGCCATTGTGCAAGCAAGCCGACGCGGCCTTCGGCGGGCTCCACGACGATTGGGATCAGGCGCAGGCGAAGAACGACGAAGGCAACAACGCCTACGGCATGGGCCAGTACGACGCCGCTGGTACTTTCTACGAGCAGGCACGTGCCCTGTACGAAAAGGCCGGCGATCGTTCACAGGCATTGATGGTGGGCGACAATCTTGCCCAGGTGCTGCTGAAGCAGGGCAAGCCGAAGCAGGCGATCGCATTGTCTCGGGCTTCGCTGGCGGACGAGCGCGCCGCGGGTCGCGAGTCCGACGCATTGATTTCGCAGCACGATATCGCGCGCGCGATGGAAGCAACGGGCCAGCATCGCGATGCGATGGATCTTGTTGCATCGACCGTGGACGAGGCGCGCAAGGCACATCTCGACGGCCTGTTGCCGGACCTGTTGCAGGAACAATCGCGGATGGCCGAGCGCAACGGCAATCTGAAACTTGCGCTGGCCGCCGCGCGCGAATCCGCGACCGTGGCGCGCACCCACTGGACCAGCAGCCTGCGTTCGCAGCAGGCGGAACTCGCGGCCCGCTATGCGGCGCGCGAAAAGGAAATCCGCATCCGGGAGCTGGAACGCAATAACCAGATCAAGAACCTGAAACTGCAGGCCGCCGGGGCCGACGCCGAACGCAATGTGATGCAGATGCGCCGCCAGCGCACCACGCTCGTTGCCGCGCTGGCCGCGACCCTGGGCTTGGTGGTGGGCGTGGTGTCGCTGCTGCTGTTGTTGCGCTCACAGCGACGCCATACGCAGGAACTGCGGCGCCAGGCGCTGGAGGATCCGCTGACCGGGGTGGACAACCGGCGCGGATTCTTCCGGCGCGCCGAAAAACTGCTCGGCAAGCGCGATGCCGAGAGGCCGCCGCTGCATGCGTTGCTGCTGTTCGATTTCGACTACTTCAAGCGCATCAACGATCGCTGCGGGCATCCGTTCGGCGACATCGTGCTGAATGTTTCGTTGCAGCGTCTGCGCGAAGCGGTCGGCAAACGCGGTCGGCTCGCGCGCCTCGGCGGCGAAGAATTCATCGTGTTGTGTCCCCGCATCGGTGGCGCCGCGGCGTCGCAGCTTGCCGGGGACATGCGTGCCGCGATAGCCGGGCTGGAATTCCCGAACGCGCCCGATGATCTGGAAGTCACCATCAGCATCGGCATGGCGCTGTTCGACGGCATGCGTTGCCACGATGTCGGCAGCTGGTTGCGTGCCGCCGACGATGCGATGTACGCGGCCAAGGCGCGCGGTCGCGATCAGGTCGTGGTCGCGCAGGAAGTGGATCACCTGTTGCGGCAGGCGGGGGCACCGATCGGCGATTAGATCGGTCGTTGCGATCTGGACACGGCGCCGCCCGCAGGGCGAGTTGCAGCGATGAAGCAATACTGAAGTTCAGCGGGTCGTGATGGCGGTCTGCCGCGCACGGATGGGAATGCCGGATTCGCGTCCGCGCAGATGCCCGCTCAATCCCATGCCCACCCGCATGCCGTAGCCGATGCGCTCGGCGTAGCCGATCATCAGCGCTGCCGATTCTTCATCCAGCACTTCGCCCGCGGTTTCGTGCCACAACGCCAGCCAGCGCTGGAAGTGCGCGACGTCGATCGGCAACGGTTGGTGCCTGGCCAGCGGGTTGCCGCGATAGTGCCCGGTGCGCAACGCCACGGTCGACCAGAACGACGTCATCAACACCTTGTGCGCGTCCCAGTCGTTGACCAGCGGATCGAACACCGGCCCGAGCAACGGATCGGCGCGCACCTTGTCGTAGAACCTGTCGACCAGCGTCGCGAGTTGGCGTTCGTCGAGCTGGGCGGGAGTGGGTTGCGGCATGCGACCAGCGTCGCGCCTTGCTGCCGCGACGGCCATGACCTGCATCAATGACGCGCATCAATGCGTTGCACGGCGCCTTGCGAGACAGTGCAACTCCGTCGTCCCGCCGCATCGCCATGACCCACGTCGTCACCGACAATTGCATCAACTGCAAGTACACCGATTGCGTGGAGGTGT
The DNA here is from genome assembly GCA_025928735.1 of Rhodanobacteraceae bacterium. Lineage (GTDB taxonomy): Bacteria > Pseudomonadota > Gammaproteobacteria > Xanthomonadales > Rhodanobacteraceae > 66-474. The sequence goes on from JAICIW010000300.1 coordinate 2,547, forward strand.
GCCCGGTCGATTGCTTTCACGAGGGCCCGAATTTCCTGGTGATCGACCCCGACGAATGCATTGATTGCACGCTGTGCGTGGCCGAATGCCCGGTGTTCGCCATCTTTCCGGAAATGGATGTGCCGAAGGGGCAGGAAAAATACCTCGCGATCAATGCCGAGCTGGCGAAGCAATGGCCGGTCATCGCCAGCAAGATTCCCGCGATGGAAGGCGCCGACCTGTGGGACGGCATGCCCGACAAGCTGTCGTTGCTCGATCGCGGCGGTGATCACGCGCGCGATGCCGCGGCGCCCACGCCGACGCCGGCGAATTCCCCGTGAGCTAGACTGGAAGGCCCACCGCGGCGGTCTGCCGCGATGTTCCGCGTACAAAAACAAGCAAGGAGTCATGCCATGTCCAGCACCCATTTCAAGGGCAATCCCGTCCACGTGGACGGCCAGTTTCCGAAGGTCGGCGACAAGGCCCCCGCGTTCAAGCTGATCGCTGGCGACCTTTCGGAAAAGTCGCTCTCCGATTTTTCCGGCAAACGCAAGGTGCTCAATGTTTTTCCGAGCGTCGATACCGGCGTGTGCGCGGCTTCGGTGCGGCATTTCAACCAGGACGCGACGGGTTTGAAGAACGCGGTGGTGCTGTGCATTTCGGCCGACCTGCCGTTCGCGCAGAGCCGCTTCTGCGGCGCCGAAGGGATCCAGAACGTCACCATGCTGTCGATGATGCGCGGCCGCGAATTCCTGAAGAACTACGGCGTGGCGATGACCGACGGTCCGCTGGCCGGACTGGCCGCACGCGCGGTGCTGGTGCTGGACGAGCACGACAAGGTGGTCCATGCGCAAATGGTCGACGAGATCACCCA
>JAICIW010000136.1 GCA_025928735.1 Rhodanobacteraceae bacterium
GGGTTCGAAGCCAACCAGCCGGTCACGGGCGGGCTGTTGCGCAGCGGCAAGCAGGTCGCGCAGGCCGGCAAGCAGGGCCACGCCGGTGCGCCGTTCGTGTGGAGCACCAGGGGTTACGGCGTGCTGGTCGATTGCGACGGCGCGGATTTCGATCTCGCGGACGGGCGTGTCGCGGTCAACAATTTCAAGCGCCCCGACGCCGACTATTACATCCTGATCGGTACGCCGGAGGAATTGTTCGGCGAATTGGCGAAGCTCAGCGGCCCGGCGCCGCTGTTCCCCAAATGGGCGATGGGCTTCACCAACAGCCAATGGGGCATCGATCAGAAGGAACTGCTCGATATCGTCAAAACCTATCGCGCCAAGCACATCCCGCTCGACAACTTCACCCTCGATTTCGACTGGAAGGCATGGGGGCAGGGCGACTACGGCGAGTTTCGCTGGAATCCCGAGAAATTCCCGGATGGCCCCAGCGGCAAGCTCGCGAAAATGCTGGAAGCGGAAGGCGTGCACCTGACCGGCATCATGAAGCCGCGCCTGCTGCTCGGTACCGCCGAAGGCGACCAGGCGACCGCGCATGACTTGTGGATTCCGGGCGAGCAGGCCTATCCGGAATACTTCTCGCACAAGCAGGCCAAGGACGTCGATTTCGACAAGCCGGAAGCCCGGCGCTGGTTCGCCGATCTCGCGATGAAGTACGGATTCGACAAGGGTATCGTCGGCTGGTGGAACGACGAAGCCGATGTGTATGGTAGGGACGGCACGCCCACTTCGAACACGCAGTTCCTCAACATGCAGCGCGCGTTGTACGACGCGCAGCGCGCGCAGACCGACCAGCGCGTTTGGTCGATCAACCGCACCTTCTGGCTGGGCTCGCAGCGCTACGCGTACGGCATGTGGTCGGGCGACATCGACACCGGTTTCAAAAGCATGGCCGCGCAGCGCACGCGGATGCTGAGCGCGATCGAGGTCGGCGAAGCGAAATGGGGCATGGACGGCGGCGGCTTCAATGGCCATCCGTCCGACGAGAACTACGCGCGCTGGATCGAGTTCGGCGCGTTCACACCGATCTTTCGCGTGCATGGCACCTTCAACGAGAAGCGCCAGCCATGGGTTTACGGCCCGGTGGCCGAAGCCGCGGCGACCACGGCGATTCGCCTTCGCCAGTCGCTGATTCCGTACATCTACGCATACCAGCATGCCGAGTACGCACACGGCGTCGGCCTGGTGCGGCCGCTGACGTTCGATTGGCCCGATGATCCCAAGGTGCGCAACGATTCCGATGCATGGTTGTTCGGCCAGTGGCTGCTGGTGTCACCGGTGGTCCAGCAGGGCCAGACTTCGAAACGCCTCTATCTTCCCGCAGGTAAATGGGCCGACTGGTTCACCGGCAAGACGTATGCGGGCGGACAAACCATCGAGGTTCCGGTGGACGCGAAAACCTGGCGCGACATCCCGCTGTTCATCCGCGACGGCGCGATCATCCCGATGCAGCCGGCGATGGATTACGTCGGCCAGCATCCGGTCACGACGGTGACGGTGGAAGTCTTTCCGTCCAGCCGCGCGACGCACTTTGACTATTACGACGACGACGGCGAAACGTACGCCTACGAAAAGGGTGCGTTTTTCCTGCAGCGGCTCTCGGTGCAGCGTGATGGCGACGGGGTGACGTTCCGGACCGCGGCGCCATCCGGCAGCTACCGGCCCGCGCTGCGGCATTACCTCGTGAAGCTGCACGGCATCACTGCCGCCGACGTTCGGGCAATCGATGGCGCGCTCGAGCGTTACCCGACACCTGCGGCGCTCGACTCCGCCACAGGTGAAGGCTGGACCATCGGACACGATCGCTACGGCGCATTCACGCTGCTCAGGCTCGACGCGGGCGCGACCCGTGACGTGACATTGCAGTGAGAGGCTTGTGTGGAGAACGCGGACAGGGCGCGCTTCTCCATCTCATCCAAATGGCTGCTGGACGTACGCCCGAAACGACGGCAGACTCGGCAATGTAAACGTTTACAGCCTTGTCGCCGCTGGAGATCTGGCATGAAGATCCGGAAGCTTTCAAGTGGGTTCGCGCTGTTCCTGACGCTTGCGTTGTGTGCTGTTGCCAGCGTGGCCACGGCCGCTTCGCCCGCGCAAACCGTGCATCTGCGGGTGGATGCCTCCGCGCAAACCACGCCATTCCCGCACTTCTGGGAGCAGACGTTCGGTTCGGGTCGCGCGGTGTTGTCATTGCGCGACGACTACCGCAAGGATCTCGACGCCGTGCACGCGGCCACCGGCTTCAAGTACGTGCGCTTCCACGGCATCTTCGACGACGACGTCGGCATCGTGAATCGCGATCAGGACGGCAGGATTTCCTACAACTTTTCCTACATCGACCAGATCTACGACGGCCTCCTGGCGCACGGGGTCAAACCGTTCATCGAACTGGGCTTCATGCCGGAGGCGTTGAGTTCCGATTCTTCGAAGCACCACTCGTTCTGGTACCGCCCCAACGTGATGCCGCCGAAAAGCTATGCGGAATGGGACGCCATGATCAAGGCGTTCGCGCGGCACCTCGTCGATCGCTACGGCATCGATGAAGTCGCGAGCTGGTATTTCGAGGTATGGAACGAACCCAATATCGATTTCTGGGGCGGCGATCCCAAGCAGTCGACCTATTTCGAACTGTACGACCACACCGTGCGCGCGCTGAAATCGGTGAGTCCGAAGATTCGCGTGGGCGGTCCTGCAACCGCGCAGGCGGCGTGGGTTCCGGCGTTCCTGGAACACGTGCACGAAACCGGCGTGCCGGTGGATTTCGTCAGCAGCCATGTGTACGGCGACGACACGTCGCAAAACGTGTTCCACGACAACAGGCCGGTCTCGCGCGCCGACATGGTGTGCAAGGCGGTCGAGAAGGTACACAAGGAAATCCTGGCCTCGCCCTATCCGAAGCTGCCGTTGGTGTTCAGCGAGTACAACGCGTCGTACGCGAACCTGCCGAACGTCACCGATACCGTGTTCATGGGACCGTGGATGGCCAACACCATTCGCGAATGCGCGGGCAAGATTTCGATGATGAGCTACTGGACGTTCTCCGACGTGTTCGAGGAGCAGGGCATCGTGCGCACGCCGTTCTACGGCGGTTTCGGCCTGATCGCGGAGGATCGCATCGACAAGCCCGCCTTCAACGCCTTCGCGATGCTGCATCGGCTGGGCGACGTGCGTTTGCCGTTGAAGTCCGACAGTGCGCTCGCGACCAAGCGCGCCGATGGCACGCTGGTACTGGCACTATGGAACTACGCGCCGCCGGTCGGTGATGGGGCCACGTACACGCCGGGTCAGCCGGAGGGCAAGGTCAAGCATTTCGACGTGGCTGTGTCGCATCTGGCGAAAGGCGCCACTGCCACCGTGTGGCGGCTGGACGAGCAGCATGGCAACGCGGTCGCGCTGTTCGACAAGATGGGTCGCCCGGCATTTCCCAGCCGCGAGCAGATCGAGCAATTGCGGGCGGCCGGCCAGGAACCGCCACCGCAAAAGGTTGCGGTGCATGACGGGCGGCTGACGCTGGATATTCCGCCGCAGGGCCTGGTCGTGGTGGAGTTGCATTGATGGCGGCGTGTCGCGTTCGTGGATCGCGCCGGTTGCGGAGTCTGCTCGTCTCGGCTGTGGCGATGGCTTGCGCATTGGCGCCGGCACTTTGCGTGGCGGCGGATGCCCCGACGCTCGGACACGACCGCGTCGGATGGCAAGGTCGGACGGCGGTGATGCAATCCGGTGCCTATGGCGCTTATGCACTGCACGGTACGTTCGGCGAGCGCGCGATTCCGGCGCAACCGCGCCGCGTGCAAACCGCAAGCACGCTGTTCGACGGCCTGTTCGCGATGGCGCAGGACGACCTCGCGCAGGATTCCATCAACGAAATCCACGACGGCGCGTACGACCACGATCGCGCGATTGCCTGCCACTGCTTCGAGACGGGCGAGAAGTGGCCATATGTGTGGACGCGCGACGTTTCCTACTCGATCGATCTTGGGCTGTGGCGCTACGATCGCGCCCGCGCGGTGAATTCGCTCGAGTTCAAGCTGTCGGGCGTGCGCGCGAAGGATGTGTCGCAAGGCCTGTATCCGATGCAGGACACCGGTTCCGGCGGCAGCTGGCCGATCAGCACCGACCGGGTGGTGTGGTTCCTTGGCGCGCGTCATTTGCTCGATGACGAGAAGTTTGCCGACAAGGTTTGGCAGGCACTCAACGACACGCTGGTGCAGGATCGCGAATACGCCTTCGATGCGCGGATGGGCCTGTATCGCGGCGAGACGTCGTTCCTCGACTGGCGCGAACAGACTTATCCCGAGTGGACCAGGGACAACGTGGTATTCATCGGGCAGTCGTTCGCGCTGTCCACCAACGTGCTGCATTACGAGGCGCTGCGGCTGGCCGCGCGTATGGCTTCGCAACGCGACGACCCTCGCGCGACGCAATACGCGGCGCAGGCCGATGCGCTGAAGCAGGCGATCAACGCGTATTTCTGGCGCACCGATCGCGGCATGTACATGAGCTACATCGGCGGCGACGGATTGCCGGTGGAAGCCTACGACCTGCTGGGCCTGTCGCTGGCGATCACCAGCGGCGTGGCCAATGCGGAACGCGCGCGTTCATCGCTTGCGCACTATCCCGTGTGGCCCGCGGGCAGCCCGGTGATCTGGCCCGAGCGCGCCGACCAGCCGATCTACCACAACCGCGCGATCTGGCCGTTCGTCAGCGCGTACGCGCTGCGCGCCGCGCGCGAGGTAGACGATCCGGCGCTGATCGCGTTCGAGATCGAATCGATCATGCGCGGCGCGGCGCTGGCCGGTTCCAACATGGAAAATTACGAACTCGCCACGCAGGCGACGCACGTCGATGAGGGCAAACTCAGCGGGCCGGTGGTGGATTCGAAGCGCCAGTTGTGGTCGGTGGCGGGTTATCTCGACATGGTCGTCGAGGGTGTGTTCGGGTTGACCGGCGACGGCAAGATCGAACCGAAACTGCCGGCGTCATTGCTGCCGATGCTGTTCGGCACGCGCGACGCGATCACGCTGCAACTGCCGGATCGAAAGATCACGCTGAAGCGTCCGGAACGCGCCGATGGCGACCTGCTGGTCGCGGACGGCATCGCACACGATGGCAAGAACGTCGTCGTCACCTTGAAAGCGATCAAGGTTCCGGGATTGCCATTGCGCACCGAGGCGCCGCTGTACGCGCCGACGACGCCGGCCGCGCCGCGGGTGGCGCGTGACGGGAACCAATGGCACGTGGTTGCGAAAAGCGATCGCGATGTGCTTTACGTGGACGGCACACGCTTCGGCAAAACTGGCGATGCCTGGAAGCTGCCGCCTTCATCCGCACACCGCTGTATGCGTGTGACGCAACTCGGCAACGACGGCATCGAATCGCTGCCCAGCCTCGAAACCTGCGTGGGCGATGAGTCGCAGGTGAGCGGCGCATGGCCGCGCGCGTGGACCGCATCTTCGGGTGGCCGCTTCCGCGTCGGCTTCGACTACGCGAACGACCACGGCCCGATCAACACCGGCATCACCGCGGCGGTGAAACGACTCGCGATCGGTTGCACCGGTTCCCCCGAACAGCTCGTGCCGATCGTGATGCCGCACAGCGTCGGCGAGCAATCCTCCACCACCGGCACGTTCACCGCGAAGGCCGGCGCACGCTGCACGTTCGCGCTGCAACAGGGGTTCAACATGAGCGACCTCGCCAACTTCGCGCACTACACGGGCGGCGCGGGCGGCAGTGAAGGTCCGTTGAACGGTGCCAGACTCGGCACCCTCCACATCGCGCCGCTTTCGGCAGACACGCCCCCATGAATCGCAAGCCCGAACTGTCGTTCTGGCAAATCTGGAACATGTGTTTCGGATTCCTCGGGATCCAGTTCGGCTTCGCGTTGCAGACCGCCGATGTCAGTCGCATTTTCCAGACGCTCGGCGCCTCGCTGGAACAGATTCCGATGTTGTGGGTGGCCGCGCCGCTGACCGGTCTGGTCGTGCAACCGATCATCGGCCATTATTCAGATCGCACCTGGACGCGGCTCGGCCGGCGGCGTCCGTACTTTCTGGTCGGCGCGCTGCTGGCAACGGTGGCGCTGTTCTGGATGCCGAACGCCGGCACGCTGTGGATGGCAGCGATCCTGCTGTGGCTGATGGACGCTACCTTCAATGTCGCGATGGAACCGTTCCGCGCCTTCGTCGCCGACCAGTTGCCGGAGCATCAGCGCCCGCGCGGTTACCTGCTGCAGAGTTTCTTCATCGGCATCGGCGCGGTGGTCGCCTCGGCATTGCCGTGGATCCTGGCTCGTTTCGGCGTCAGCAACGTGGCACCGGATGGCGGCATCCCCGACACGGTGAAGTATGCGTTCTA
>JAICIW010000432.1 GCA_025928735.1 Rhodanobacteraceae bacterium
AACAAGCATCGCGAGCGGATTCGATTCGAAACCATTTCTGTATGCCTTCGGCTGCGCGTGGGCCTGCGCCGGTGCTGACGGCGGGATCGTGACGAGCGCCAGTGTAGGCAAGTGGTGCGGCCCACGAGCGTCCGAATTGAACGTAAAAACCCGGTCTGTTTGTCCGATTGGATCGCCACCCCCGCGCGTATTCTCGATTCCGAACTTCCACCGATGGCGGCGCATCACGTCCGCCACGGCGCAACAGGGGGACCGATCATGCTCGACAAGCTCGCTTCGGCACTGGACTTCGACCGTCAGGCACTGGGCTTGCGCTTCGAACGCCAGAAGGTGCTGGCCGGCAACATTGCCAACGCCGACACGCCCAACTTCAAGGCGCGCGATTTCGACTTTTCCCGGGCGCTGGCCCAGGCCACCGCGCGCGACGGTTCGCAGGGCCAGCTGGCGATGACCACCTCGTCCACCGGCCATCTGCAGGGCAGCGGCGAGAGCGTCGGCACTGCGCCGCAGATGCTGTATCGCGTGCCCGACCAGCCGAGCCTCGATGGCAACACGGTGAGCATGGACGTCGAACGCGCCGCGTTCGCGGACAACACCGTGCGCTACGAAACCTCGCTCACGTTGATCAACACCCGCCTGCGCAACCTGAAGGCTGCGATGCAGCCGGAATGACGATCATGAAGGGGATTGATCCATGACCATGTTTTCGATTTTCCAGATTTCAGGCTCGGCCATGCAGGCTCAGTCGCAACGCATGAACGTGGCGGCCAGCAACTTGGCCAACGCCGACAGCGTGGCCGGCCCCGATGGCCAGCCGTATCGCGCGAAACAGGTGGTGTTCGAAGCCCGCGGCCGTGACGGTTCGGCGGGCGTCGGCGTATCCAGGGTCGTGGAAGACGCGACGCCGCTGCGCCGCGAATACCGCCCCGGCGATCCGAACGCCGACGACCAGGGTTACGTCAGCCTGCCCAACGTCCAGCCGGTCGAGGAGATGGTCAACATGATCGAGGCATCGCGCTCGTACCAGGCCAACGTGGAAGTGCTGAACACCAGCAAGCAGATGATGACCAAGACCCTCACGTTGGGAGAAGGCTGATGGCTGTTTCCGCCGCGCAATCGATCGACCCCAGCCTGCTGAGCGCACTCAACGCCAGCACCGCCGCCAAGACCGACACCGCAAGCGACCTGCAGAACCACTTCATGACCCTGCTGGTCACGCAGTTGAAGAATCAGGACCCGCTGAACCCGATGGACAACTCGCAGATGACCTCGCAGTTGGCCCAGATCAACACCGTCAGCGGCATCCAGGACCTCAACACCACGCTGAAGGGCATCACCGGCCAGATCAACGCCGGGCAGTCGCTGCAGGCCGCGGCGCTGATCGGCAAGGGCGTGCTGGTGCCGGGCGATCGCGTGCTGGTCGGCAGCGACGGCACCACCACCCCGTTCGGCCTCGAACTCGGGGCGCCGGCCGACGACGTGCAGATCACGATCACCGACGGCTCCGGAAAAGTGGTCCGCAGCTTCGACCTCGGCGCCGTGGATGCCGGCACCCAGTCGTTCAGTTGGGACGGCAAGCTCGACGACGGCTCGCAGGCGCCGCAGGGCGCGTACACGCTTGCGGTCAAGGCCG
>JAICIW010000385.1 GCA_025928735.1 Rhodanobacteraceae bacterium
ATTCGGCGTGATCCTGACGGGCGACTACACCAAGAGTTCCGTCACCTACTCGGGCAATCCGCAGGCGATCACCGTACCGGGCCTGTCGAAGTGGGTCGCCAACGGCACGATCTATTTCCAGCAGGGCGGCTTCGAGGCGCGCGTCAGCGACAGCTATCGCACCAGCTTCCTTGGCGAAGTGCAGGGCATCAGCGCCACGCGCATCCTGCAGACGATCAAGGGCGGCAGCATCTACGACGCGCAGGTCAGCTACACGATTCCGGAAGGCCGCTTGCAGGGCCTGACCTTCCTGCTGCAGGGCTCCAACCTCACCAACGAGCGGTTCATCACTTACCAGAACAACGATCCGCGTCAGGTGCTGACGTGGGAGGAATATGGACGCCGCTACGAAGTCGGGGTGTCCTACAAGTTCCGTTAAGGATGCCGCGGCGCGGTTGCGCTGACTTGCGACAGCGCAGCCGCGCCTTCGGTGTCTTCGAGGTTGATCGCGCAGGGGTGGTTGCACCGTGTACGCTCCCGGCATGAACGAATCCGCGGTCCGGCGCGTGGTGATCGTGGGCGGTGGCACCGCCGGCTGGATGGCGGCGGCGTTGCTGGCGCGCGGCTTGGGTCGCGCCTGTGAAATATGCCTGATCGAATCCGCCGAAATCGGCACGGTCGGTGTGGGCGAGGCCACGATTCCGCAGATCCAGCACATCAATGCATTCCTCGGTATCGACGAGGACGAGCTGATGCGCTTCACCCACGGCACGTACAAGCTCGGCGTGCAGCTCAATGACTGGGGCCGCGTGGGCGATTCCTATCTCCACGCGTTTGGCGACGTCGGCTTGCCGTTGGGGCTGCTGCCGTTCCACCACTATTGGTTGCGCAGCCGCGCGCAAGGTGACACGCATTCATTGTGGGCGTATTCACTGAATGCCGCCGCGGCCGCATCGAACAAGTTCGCGCGGCTGGACAAAGTGGGGAACAGTCCGCTTGGCGGCATCCGCTACGCTTACCAGTTTGACGCCGCACGTTATGCACGCTACCTGCGCGAACGCATTCCCGATGGCGCGGTGAAGCGCGTCGAGGGCAAGGTCGTCGAGGTGAAATTGCGCGGCGAGGACGGTTTCGTCGAATCGTTGCGGCTTGAAAGAGGCGAAATCGTCGCAGGCGATTTCTTCATCGACTGCTCGGGCTTCCGCGGACTGCTGATCGAAGGTGCCCTGAAGACCGGCTACGAAAACTGGCAGCACTGGCTGCCGTGTGACCGCGCGCTCGCCGTGGCCAGCGCGCGTGCCGTGCCGATGCGGCCCTACACGCAAGCGTTCGCGCGCACGGCCGGCTGGCAATGGCGGATCGCGTTGCAACACCGCACCGGCAACGGCCATGTCTATTGCAGCAGCCTGATCAGCGATGACGAAGCCGCCGCGCAACTCCTCGCGAACCTCGAGAGTGAACCGCTGGAAGATCCGCGTCCGCTGCGGTTCGTCACCGGGATGCGCAAGCTCCAATGGAACCGCAATTGCCTTGCGCTGGGCCTGGCCGCCGGTTTCATGGAGCCGCTGGAATCGACCAGCATCCATCTCGTGCAATCGGGGATCGCGCGCTTCCTCGGCATGTTCCCCGACAGGCACTGCGATCCGTTGCTGGTGGAAACCTACAATCGCCAGACACGCTTCGAGTACGAGCGTGTGCGCGATTTCCTGATCCTGCACTACAAGGCCACGGAGCGCGACGACACGCCGTTCTGGCGGCAGTGTGGGGCAATGGACGTGCCAGAAGCCCTCACGCGCCGGATCGGACTGTTCCGCCGCACCGGGTTGATCTTTCGCGAGGCCGATGAGCTCTTCACCGAGACGGGCTGGCTGCAGGTGCTGCTGGGCCAGTGGATCGAGCCCGCGCATTACCAGCCGCTGGCCGACGCACTTGAAGAATCGAAATTGCAGGCATTCCTGTCCGACATCCGCACGTTGGTCAACCGCACGGTCGAACGTTTGCCCATGCACGACGATTTCGTAGCGAAAACCTGTGTGCCTGCAGCGCCCGAACCGATGCACGAAGTCGCGCGGAGTGCATCATGAAGTGGTTCGCGTTCGTCGTCGCCGCGCTGCTGATTGCGCTGACAGGCATCGCTTCCGCTTTCGCGGCGGAACCGGCCCATTCCGATGACGCCAAAGCTTCATCCGGCGTGTACTACGAAATCTTCGTGCGCAGTTGGTACGACACCAATGGCGACGGCATCGGCGATCTCAACGGCGTCACGGCGAAACTCGATTACCTGCAATCGCTGGGCGTCAGCGGCATCTGGCTGATGCCGATCAACCCGTC
>JAICIW010000381.1 GCA_025928735.1 Rhodanobacteraceae bacterium
CCGTCTGGCCGACCTCTCGGAAGACGTGATCCGGCGTGCGCGTGCGGCCGGCGCTTCGCAGGCGGAAGTATCCGCCAGCGTCAGCAGCGGGCTTTCCGTCAACGTGCGCATGGGTGAAGTCGAAACCGTCGAGCGCAATCGTGATCGCGGGTTCGGGCTGACCGTGTACTTCGGGCAGCGCAAGGGCAGCGCTTCCACTGCCGATCTCAAACCCGAGTCGATCGAGGCGACGCTGGGGCAGGCGTGCGCGATCGCGCGGTATACCGAACCCGATCCTTGCGCCGGCCTTGCCGATGCGGCATTGATGCAGACGTCCTTTCCGGAACTCGACCTTTGGCACCCGTGGCAACTGGATGTGGATCGTGCGATCGAAATCGGCCGCGAAGTCGAAGCTGCCGGTCGCGACCATCCTGCGGTGACCAATTCCGAAGGCGCGAGCGTGCAGTGCGGCGATGCACTCGGCGTGTACGCGAACTCGCATGGTTTCGTCGGTCGCGAGCGCGGCACCCACCATTCGATTTCCTGTTCGCTGATCGTCGGCAAGGGCGACGCGATGCAGCGCGACGGCTGGTACGAATACGTGCGCGATGCGGACGATTTCCCGTCGTTCGATTCGATCGGCCGCAAGGCCGGCGGACGGGCCGCGGCGCGGCTTGGCGCGCGCAGGCTTTCCACCCGCGAATGCCCGGTGATGTTCGCACCGGAAGTCGCGCGTTCGCTGGTCGGGCACCTGGTTGCGGCGGTCAGCGGTGGTTCGTTGTACCGGCGCGCCAGTTTCCTGCTCGACCATGTCGGCAAGCAGGTATTGCCGACGTTCGTCGACGCCGTCGAACAGCCGTGGCTGCCACGCGGACACGCATCGTCGGCGTTCGATGCCGAGGGTGTGGCGACGCGCGAGTCGGCGCTGGTGCAGGACGGCGTGTTGCAGCGCTACGTGCTGGGCAGTTATTCCGCGCGCAAACTCGGACTGACGACCACCGGCAATGCGGGCGGCGTGCACAACCTGGCGGTCGCGGCCGGTTCCGTCGATGGCGAGGCGGCCGATTTCCGCGGGATGTTGCGCCGAATGGGCACGGGCCTGTTGGTCACGGAACTGATCGGGCAGGGCGTGTCGATCATCACCGGCGATTATTCGCGCGGCGCAGCCGGCTTCTGGATCGAGAACGGCGAGGTCGCGTATCCGGTGCAGGAAATCACCATCGCCGGCAACCTGCGCGACATGTTCATGAACGTGCAGGCGATCGGCACGGACGTCGACCCGCGCTCGTCCATCCTCGTCGGATCGATCCTTGTAGGGAAGATGACGCTCGCGGGCGAGTAGGTGTGTCTGAGCGCGAGCTTGGCCGGTGAACCGGAATCCGCCGGGTGCAGGGGGCGCGGAGTCGCGTCGTGTGCGCGTTCCGAAACCGCTTCTGCAAGGACGCGAGTTCCGGCAACGCCCCGGACGAGATTCCGAGGGAAGCGTGCTTGCGCGAAATCGTGCGGCGGCCTGATTTTCCTCCCCCAAACAATGCTTGACACGCGCTGTGCAAGCGACGACAGTCTTGTCGCGGCCCGTCCATCACTGCTTTGAGGGAGGTTGGCGATGAGCGTTCCACCGGAATCCGTGACACCCCCGGCGTCTGCCGGCACACCACCACCTGCAGGCGTACCTTCCGCGGAAGAACGCCAGTGGGCCATGTTCGCGCACTTGTCTGCGCTGCTCGGCGCCTTCGTCACCGGCTGGATCGGCGGCTGGGGCTGGTTCCTCGGGCCATTGATCATCTGGCTGGTGAAGAAGGACACCATGCCGTTCGTGAATGATCAGGCCAAGGAAGCGCTGAATTTCAACATCACGATCGCAATCGTTTTCGTGATCCTGACGATCCTCGGCTTCGCCACGCTGGGCGTGGGCTTCTTCATCGCGATTCCGCTGATGATCATCATCGGCATCGCCGCGCTGGTGTTCATCATCCTTGCCGCGATCAAGGCCAACGAAGGCGTGGCCTATCGCTATCCGTTCGCGCTTCGGCTGATCAAGTGAGTGCAGGATGCACTCATCCCGTGCAGCCCATGGATGGGCGTTGACACGGGATCCATGATAGGTGCGTGAGCACTCATCCCGTGCAGCCCATGGATGGGCGCTGACACGGGATCCATGGTAGGTGCGTGAGCACTCATCTCGTGCAGCCCATGGATCGGCGTCGACACGGGATCCATGGTCGGGCGCGTCCGGCAATCCGGCGCGCCCGCATCGCATCGCTTCAGGGTTCTTCGGCTGGCGCAAACGGCTGGGCTGATTCGGGACGTCCCGGATCGAGCAGCAGCTTGACGCGCGCCTCGGTCTGTTCGAGCGCCGACTGGCA
>JAICIW010000189.1 GCA_025928735.1 Rhodanobacteraceae bacterium
GCCGACAAGATCACCGACGCACAGGTGAAGTTGCAGCAGCTTACGCGCGATTACGATGTCACCCGCAAGCAGTACGACGAGTTGATGTCACGTTTGAATACCGCGCAACTTTCGCAGGACGCGACGCAAAGCGGCAACAACCTGAAATTCCGGGTCATCAGCCCTCCGATCGTGCCGCTGCTTCCCGACGGGCCCAAGCGCGGACTGATGTTGCTGGCCGTGTTCGTGCTGGCGCTGGGCATCGGTGGCGCATTCGGATTTTTCCTGCACAAGATCAAGCCGGTTTTCCTCAGTCTCAAGAGCCTGCGCGAGTTTGGTGACTACCCCGTCATCGGCACCTTCAGCTTGGTAGCCTCCACCGGTCGTCTGGAACAGCGGCACCGGGAAGTCGTCGGATTCTGCGCCGGTGTGGCCTTGCTTGCGGTGGTGCTGGCGCTGGGCCTCGCCTTCAAGGCGCCGCTTGCCAGCATGATGCAACACGTGTTCGTCCTGGGGGCCACATGAGCATTGTCGAGAAGGCAGCCGAAAAGCTCCGGACACAGCGGCCTGCCGAACAGCCGGGGTCGCCGCAGGTTGAAGAAGTCACCGAAGCGCCTGTCGCGCCGACGGTCGAGCGTCTGCAGGAGCAACGCCATGCAGTTCGCCGTGATGCGGCGGACGGCGAGGTGGTGCACATCGATCTGGATGCCTTGGTGCGCGCAGGACTGTTGCCCTCCGAAGACGAAGCGTCCGGCCGCCTGTCCAACGAGGTGCGACGCGCCAAGCTGCCGTTGCTGAACAATGCCACGGGCAAGAGCGCCAAGGTGCCCGAGTTCGCCGACCGCATCGTGGTGACCAGTGCGGTGCCCGGCGAAGGCAAGACCTTCACGGCGATCCACCTGGCCATGAGTCTTGCGCGCGAGCCAGATTTCGAGGTGTTGCTGCTGGATGCCGATATCCCGAAGTCCGATGTGACCCGTACGTTCGGGCTGGAGGGTTACCCGGGCCTCATGGACATCCTGGTGGATGAAATGCGCCGGCCCACGGACGTGATCCTGCGTACCGATGTTCCGAATCTTTTCCTGGTGCCGGCTGGCCAACGCAGTTCGTTGGCGGCCGAACTGTTCGGCGGACGCCGCATGGCCCAGGTGCTGGAGGAACTCGGCGCCAGCAGCAAGCAACGTCTGCTCGTGTTCGATTCCTCCCCGCTGCTCGCGACACCCGAGGCCCGGGTGCTCGCTTCGCAGATGGGGCAGGTCGTGGTGGTGGTGGGTGCCGGGCACACCCGCCGGTATGAGCTGAAGTCAGCGCTGGAGGGTCTGGGTGGCTCGCAATATGTCGGTTTGATCCTCAACAAGAGCCGCCTGCCGGCAATCGAAAATCCCTACTACGGGTACTACGGACAATACGGAAACACTCAGCCGACCAATCGCGACCGGCTTCTGGGCCGATGACGGAGGGGCGCATGCGCAGACCATCGGCCAGGGTGGCCCTGTCAATGATTGTCCTGACCGGCTGGATGACCGCTGCTGGCGCGCAAGATGCTGGTATCGAGCCGGTCTCCCCGAACCCGGCCCAGGGCGATACGACAGACGCGATGCAAAACCTGCTGCCCGGGGTCATTCCGCAGCCGACGCCCGAATCGCCCGGTCTGGTAACCGGCGTCACGCTGGGCGAGCTGTACACGGACAATTTGCGGCTGGCGGGCCCCGGCAAGAACAAGCAGTCGAGCTGGATCACCGAGATCCAGCCATTCGTGAAAGCCGCCACCGGTAGTCCGCGCTTCAGCGGCACGGTCGATTATTCGATCACGGGGTACCTGTACACGGGTGGCTCGCACGCGCATCAAGTTGCGCAGGACCTGAAAGCCCAAGGCGTACTCACCGTGGTTCCCGATCACTTCTTCGTTGCGGGGAATGCGAGTTACGGCCGCGCCGTGGTCAACAATGCGATGCCCTCGGGAGCAGGCACGTTTTTCCTGGACAACAATCGTGCCAACGTCGCAACGGCCAGTCTGAGTCCCTACTGGATCCAGGAGCTCGGCAATATCGGAACCGCGACGATACGTTATACGCACGGGCGGGTCGCGTACAACACTCGCGGCATTTCCGGGGAGAGCGGGAGCGCGCCGGTCGGACCGGTCAACCTGGACCATCCCGGTGAGGACCGGACCGTGCTGGCGGGGATTTCCAACGTCAACAGCGATGCGGTCCAGGCCAGCCTGGTCAGCCCGGAGGGGCAGCGGTTCGGGTGGAACATCGCTTATTCGGAGCAACGCCTCGACTACGGCTCTGGACGGCCCGCAGCACGATTTGCGATTGCCAAGGGGGGCGTCTACTGGCAGTTGAACGTCAACACCCGTTTGCTGGCCGATGCCGGCAAGGAAAACAAATATCTCCCCGATGGCACGATCGAGACGCTGGCCGCGCCCTTCTGGGATGCTGGATTCCAGTGGTCGTCCACGCGCGACAGCGTCAAGGTGCTGGTGGGCCATCGGTTCTTCGGACGCAGTGGCGAATTTTCCTGGAGCCATACCGCGGCGCTGTTGACCACGACCGTCAGCTACACCGAGCAACCGACCGACCTGAACCAGCAATTGCTTGGGCAGAATCCGGGCGGTGTTGTGCTGCCGCCCATCAATGCCGGGCAAATCCCCTCGCTGGCCGAGCGGCGGGTCTATCTGATGAAGCGGGCCATGGCGTCGGCCTCCTACGAGATGCCCCATGGCAGGCTGCGCTTGACGCTTTATGACGAGTCCCGCCGTTACATCACGCTGGACAATGCGCGCGAAAAAGTCGCGAATGCCGATCTTTCCTGGCTTTTCGAGATCGGCCCTTACACCACCTTCACGCCGACCTGGGGCTGGCAGCGTTACCGTTTCCGGGGTGGCCAGGTCAACTACACCCAGTTCGCCCAACTGGCGCTGGTGCACCAGATCAATCCGAACAATTTCGGCAGCCTGCGCTACCGCAACGATTCGCGGAACGCCTATTTCGGCACGCCCGGCACGCACGGCTATCGGGTCAACGTGCTTTTCCTAGAGTGGACCCATCTGTTCTGAGGACGGTATGTACGAGGCGTTTTACAAATTCCAGGGAAAGCCGTTCCGGTTGACGCCGGATCCGTCCATGTTGTTTCCGAGCAAGGGCCACAAGCGCGCCATGTCGTACCTGATGTACGGGTTCGAACAGGGCGAGGGATTCGTGATGGTCACCGGCGCCGTCGGCACCGGCAAAACCCTGCTTATCCAGAAGTTGTTCGAGGATCTGGCGCACCGCAACGTCACGGTCGCCAACATCGCCTCGGCCAACCTCGACAGCGAAGATGTGCTGCCGGCGGTCGCGTCCGAGTTGAACCTGCCGTTCGAAGGCCGCAGCAAGGAAGCCTTGCTGCACGACCTCAAGCAACACCTGGTCGCGCGTAGCGCCCGCCATTCGCGCACCTTGCTGGTAGTGGACGAGGCGCAGACGCTCACCCCGGCGGCACTCGAGATGTTGCGCATCCTCACCAATCTCGAACAGCGCGGACGCGCGCTGCTGCAGGTTTTTCTGGTCGGCCAGAGCGATTTGCGGGAAATCATTGTCGCGAACCGGATGGAACAGTTGCGCCAGCGCATCATCGCGACGTTCCGGCTGGAACCCATGGAACCCGAGGAAAGCCGGGAATACATCCTGCACCGGTTGCACGCGGTCGGCTGGAAAAACGACCCGCGATTCGATCCCACGATCTTTGCAGGCGTCCACCACGCCAGCCGCGGGATTCCGCGCAAGATCAACCTGATCATGGACAGGCTGTTGCTGTTTGGTTACCTGGAAGACCGCCACGAGTTGGACCATGCCGCGCTCACCACGGTCCTCAACGAATTGCGCGAGGAAATGCCCGACATACCGCAGACGCTGGAGCCGACGTTGCCGTTGCGCGGCGTTGCACCGGCCTCTTCAACCTCGGCCGTGGAACACGAAAACGAACTGCTGGAGCTGGAACTCAAGCGCAACAACATCCTGAAGCAATTGCTGCATGAAGAGGATCGGCTGAAAAGGATCCTGCGGGGCGGGGCCGGCGCGCGGGAAGACGCTGGGGGTACGGGCGAGCTGCGGCCGGTGGGCTTGGGCGGCGGGAGCAAATGAGCGTGTCCGCGCAACCCGAGCCGATCACCAATGCCATGACCGTCGACGTCGAAGATTATTTCCAGGTCGCAGCGTTCGACGGTTGCATTCGACGGGAAGATTGGTCGCGTTGGCCCGCCCGCGTGGAGGCCAACACGCGGCGCATTCTCGAACTGTTCGATGAAAGCGGGGTGCACGCGACCTTCTTCACGCTCGGCTGGGTGGCCGAACGCTGGCCCGCGCTGGTGCGCGACATCGCAGCCTCCGGTCACGAGGTCGCGAGCCACGGGTTCGGACACGAGCGATTGACCGCGCTGGACCGCGGCGCCTTTCGCGACGGTGTCGTGCGTACCAAGCACTTGCTGGAAGACATCAGTGGCACGCAGGTCAGCGGCTACCGTGCGCCGAGTTGGTCGATCGGGCCCACCACCTTGTGGGCACACCAGGAACTTCGCGATGCGGGCTACCGGTACAGCTCCAGCATCGTTCCGATCCGGCACGACCTGTACGGAATGCCGGCGGCCCCCCGCTTTGCGTTCGTCGCGGGGCCGTCGGGACTCTTGGAAGTGCCGGCCACGACGGTGCGATTCTGGGGTCGCAACTGGCCTTGTGGCGGCGGCGGCTTTTTCCGCCTGCTGCCCTACCCGCTTTTCAGCCGCGGCCTGAAGCGCGTCAATGGCAAGGAGCGGCGACCCACGGTTTTCTATTTCCATCCGTGGGAGATCGATCCCGGTCAGCCGCGGGTGCCGGGCGTCTCCCTGAAAAATCGCACGCGCCATTACTTGAATCTCAAGCACATGGCGCCGCGCGTGCGGCGATTGCTGCGCGATTTTCGGTTCGATCGCATGGACCGGGTGTTTCCAGTGGGCGCCGGTGCGGAGTATCCGGTCGTGGCACTTGCGGCAGCCGGAACCGGCCCGCAATGAGGGGGATGTTTCATGTTGGACCATGTCAACGAAAAGCGCCCGCTCGGCGCCTGTGCCATCAAGCGCTACACCCGTGACGATGCCGATCGCTGGGACGCGTTTGTCGGCGCGGCGGACGGCGCGACGTTTTTCCATCGCGCGGCGTGGCGCGACATCATCGCGCACGAGCTCGGTCACCGCGCCCATTATTTGTATGCGGAGCGCGACGGTTCGATAAGCGGCATCCTTCCGCTGGTCGAGATTCGCAGCAGGCTGTTCGGCCA
>JAICIW010000153.1 GCA_025928735.1 Rhodanobacteraceae bacterium
CCACGCGTTCGATGTGGCGGCGCAATTCGATTTCTTCGGCCAGCAACGCCTGCCGCGCGCGGCGATAGTCGGTGCTTTCGTTGGGAAAGCGCAGGGTGTTGCGCGCGGCGAGTTCGGCGGCGGGAACGAGCGGGTTCATGGGATGCTCCTCCATTCGGTAATGGGGATGATCGTGTCAATCGCGGTCCGGTGCGCCCAGCGGAAACAGCGGGCGATACGGCCGCCCACCCTCGACGCAGCGTGCGAACGATGGCCGTTGCAGAAGCCGCGCGCGATAGGCGTGCACGTTGAGGAATTGCTCGCCGATCGCGTGTGTCCAGTCGGCGTAGAACAGCGCCGGCGCGGCCGCGCAGTCGGCGAGGCTGAAGGTGTCGCCCGCGGCCCATTCACTTCCGGCCATGCGTTGATCGAGCCACGCGTAGGCGGTTTCCAGTGCGTGGCGCGCTTCGTTGACGCCGTAAGGGTCGCGATGGGCTTCCGGCCGCAACTGGTCGAACACGATCCGCTGCTGCGGCCCATTGATGTAGTTGTCGAAGAAGCGATCGAGCATGCGGACTTCGATGGCCGCGTCGGCATCGGCTGGGATCAATCGCGACGGTCCCGGATGGTGGACGGCGAGATATTCGATGATGCTGGTGGCTTCCATCACCTGGCGCTCGCGGTCAACCAGCAGCGGAAATTTCCGGATCGGCCAGCGCCGCGCGAACTCGGCGTACACGTCGGGGTTGTCCGGTGACAGGTTCAGGAATTCGAACGGCGCGTCGCTCTCGTACAGCGCGATCAGCGCTTTCTGGGTGTAGGACGAAAAGGGATGGCCGTAGAGCTGCATGGTCGTATCCGGTCAACGGACTCGTGGAGGCGACGAATGGCCCGGCCCGGAATCGACATCGCCGGAGCCGCTCCCGATACACTGGCGGCGCGAGGGCATCGTGATGGCGCATTCCAAAGCCCAACCGACCGACATCCGCAGCCAGCATCCGCTGTGGGACGAACGCGACGCGTTCGGCCGGCGGGCGATGCTGACTGAAATCCTGGCACAGGTATCGCACGAGGCGCTGCAGGGCGACACGCTGGAAGCGATGATGCGCGCGATCGTGGATTGCATCACCCGTCGCCTGCCGGTGACGATCGCCAGCATCATTCTGCTGAACGAAGAACGCACCCATTTCGTCCAGGAAGTGTGGGCGGGCCGGATCGAGTTGGAACTGCCCGGCGGCATGCCGTGGCCGGTCGAACTGGGCGCCGCGGGTCGCTGCGCGCGTACGGGCCGGAGCCAGTTGATCACCAATCTGCGCGACGATCCGGATTATGTGCCCGGCAACAACGATGTGTGTTCGGAGTACCTCGTACCTATCCGGCATCGCGCGCGTCTGCACGGTGTGCTGAATCTCGAAAGCACGCGGGAGGATTTCTTCACGCCCGAGGTTCGCAAGGTGTTCGACGCGGTTGCCGAGCAGATCGCGGGCGCGATCCACGCGGCCCGTCTGCTGCGTGAACTGGAAACCGCCAACCGCAAGCTGCGCGAACTTTCGATGAGCGATGGCTTGACCGGAATCGCGAACCGCCGCTGCTTCGACCTGCGGATCGTGGAGGCATGGCAGCGCTGTGCGGAGGCCGGCGTTCCGCTGGCCTTGCTGATGGTGGACGTGGACTGCTTCAAGGCGCTCAATGACGCGCTGGGCCATCTTCGGGGCGACGAATGCCTGCGCGACATCGCGCAGTTGTGTGCCGGAAACGTACGCGGCGACGGCGATCTGGTGGCGCGTTACGGCGGTGAGGAATTGGCGGTGCTGCTGCCCGGATGCCCGCTGGACGATGCGGTGCGCGTGGCCGAACATTTGTGCGCCAGCGTGCGCGAGCGGCAGATGTCGCATCCGGCTTCGCCGGTCGGACCGTATGTGACCGTCAGCATTGGCGTCAGCGCCGCGCGCCCCTCCGCGGAGACGTTGCCGCAGGCGTTGATCGCCGCGGCGGATCGCGCTTTGTATGCGGCCAAGGGCGAGGGTCGCGACTGCGTCGCGCCCGCTTCTGTGGCTGAATAGCACCCGGCGTGAGCCTTGCGCCGCAGCATCTTCGGCCTTACGTTGCAGGCATGGCCAAGGGTTTTGTCAACGACGACGCGGTACAGGAACAGATCGACGCGACGGTCGCCGACGCAGTGGCGCGCGCGCGCAGCAAGCAACACAAGGGCCCGGGCCGGAGCCACTGCGAAGAATGCGCTGCGCCCATCCCCGAGGCGCGGCGCAAGGCCGTGCCGGGCGTGCGGCTGTGCGTGAAGTGCCAGGCCGAACGCGACCGCGAGGAAAACGTGTTCAGCGGTTACAACCGCAGGGGCAGCAAGGACAGCCAGCTGCGTTGATGCCGCAGATCGGCAAATGGTCCATCACGAGTGCCATATGAGCCCTCCCCCTCAAGGGGAGGCGGCCGAAGGCCGAGCGCGTAGCGCTGGTGGGCATGGGTTTTATGGCGCGCGCATTGGCGTGGCAGGTGTGGCAAGTGCAACCCATCCCCCTCCCGGCTCCCTTGAAGGGGAGGAGAACGCCTCGTCCATGCTGGACGGGTTTGCGGCGGATGGGGCCAATCCTAAGACGACGGTTTCCGTTCCACGAACGCTTTCAGTCGCTGCAACGCCTGATCCCATTGCGCAGCAATCGCATCCAGCGCGCGCCGCGCTTCGTCGATGCGCGAAGGCTGCAGTTCCCACAAGCGTTCGCGACCATGGCGAACGTCGTGCACGAGGTCCGCGTCGGCCAGTACTTCCAGGTGCTTGGTAACGGCCTGCCGGGTGATCGCGGTGCCGGCCGTGAGTTGCGCGATCGACAGCGCACCGCCTGCGCACAGCGCGGCGATCAATCTCAGCCGCGTGGGATCGCCCAGTGCGGCGAACACTGGCGCGGTTTTCTGAAGGGCGGGCGGGCGTGATTTGCGCATGGCGTCGCGTCAGAACCGGGCGAGGTACTGCTCGATCAGTTTCATCTGGTGCGTCCAGCCGCCCTCGTTGGCGGCGAACGCTTTCGCGCGGCGTTCCGGCGGCAGCTTGTCGAAACCCGACTCGGCGACGGTCAGCAATATGCCTTCCGGCGCGTTGCGCAGTTCGAACACGATCAGCGTCATCGGCTCGCTTTCGTAATCGACGTCCTTTTCCACACCGTAGGGATGCCAGCGGAACGCGATTCGCTGCATCGGTTCGATCGTTTCGACCCGCCACGCGAACGGCATGCCCTCGTAGGGTTTCTGCATCGCGGCCACGTTTTCGTCCGCCTGCGTCGGGACGATGTGGCCGGTCAGCATTTCGCCGGCGACGAACGGACCGTCGAAGCGGACGCCGAACCAGATGCCGAACTGGTCCGCTTCGCTGAGCGCGCGCCATACGCGTTCGCGCGAAGCGTTCAACAGAACCTGTTTCTCGATGCGGTCGGTGCTGGCGTTCATGGGGTCTCCTGACATGCAACCATGGAGTTGCATGTTAGAATCGTCCTCGATGATGCGCAACCATCCGGTTGCTCAAACAGGACCCCTGCCAACGCAGCCGGGTTCGCCTGCGATGAGGCCGCAGGCGCCCCGGAATCACGGCAATTCCTTGTTGACGCACGACGCCAACCGGGCTGGGCGATGGGATCCGCGCTGCAGCTTGTGTCGCGGCGCAGGTCATAAATACAATACCAACCGGTTCATTTATGGCCATGCCCATGCACAGTGATTCCACGGCACGCGACGCGACGACCGATGCGGTGATCGACGTTCGCGGCCTCGACAAGACCTACGAAGGCGGCTTCCAGGCGCTGAAGGGCATCGACCTGACGGTGCGTCGCGGCGAAATCTTCGCGCTGCTGGGCCCGAACGGTGCCGGCAAGACCACGTTGATCAGCATCATCTGCGGCATCGTCAATCCGGGCAGTGGCACGGTGACGGTGGATGGCCACGACATCATCCGCGACTGGCGCAAGACCCGCACGATCATCGGGCTGGTGCCGCAGGAATTGAAGACCGATGCGTTCGAGACGGTGTGGAACACGGTGCGCTTCAGCCGCGGCCTCTTCGGCAAGGCGCCGGACGACGCCTACCTCGAACAGTTGTTGAAGGACCTGTCGCTGTGGGACAAGCGCGACGCCAAGATCCTGATGTTGTCGGGCGGCATGAAGCGGCGCGTGATGATCGCGAAAGCCCTGTCGCACCAACCGAATGTGCTGTTCCTCGATGAACCGACCGCGGGCGTGGACGTGGAACTGCGCCGCGACATGTGGGCGATGGTGCGGCGGCTGCGCGAATCGGGCGTCACGATCATCCTGACCACGCATTACATCGAGGAGGCCGAGGACATGGCCGATCGCGTGGGCGTGATCAACAAGGGTGAGCTGATCGTGGTCGAGGACAAGACCGCGCTGATGCAGAAGCTCGGCAAGAAACAGTTGCGGCTGCAACTGCACGAACCGATGGCGTCGGTGCCCGAATCGTTGACCGACTACGGCTTGGAACTCAACGGCAAGGGCGACGAGATCACTTACTCCTACGACACGCAAAGCGAGCGCACCGGCATCACCGCACTGCTGCGCGATCTGGCTGCCGCCGGCATCGGCTTCAAGGACCTGAGCACGCGCCAGGACACGCTGGAGCAGATCTTTGTGGAACTCGTGCGGGAAGGCCCGTGAGTTCCTCGTGGCCATTTTCAGTGGCAGCTGTTCTCGGAAAGTACGGCCATGGATGGCCGTTTTCACGCGCAGGGATGCGCATAAAGGAGGACACATGAACATCCACGGCATCCGCGCGATCTACAAGTTCGAGATGGCGCGCACCGGGCGCACGCTGATGCAGAGCGTGCTGTCGCCGGTGGTGTCGACGTCCTTGTACTTCGTGGTGTTCGGTTCGGCCATCGGTTCACGCATCACCAGCATCGAAGGGGTGAGCTACGCGGCGTTCATCATTCCGGGGTTGGTGATGTTGTCGCTGCTGATGCAAAGCGTGTCGAACGCCTCGTTCGGCATCTACTTCCCGAAGTTCGTCGGCACGATCTACGAGGTGCATTCGGCGCCGCTGTCGTATCTCGAAATCATCACCGGCTACGTCGGCGCGGCCGCGACCAAGGCGATCGTCGTGGGGCTGATCATCCTCGGCACGGCAAGATTGTTCGTGCCGTATTCGATCGCGCATCCGGCCGTGATGGTGTTGTTCCTGGTGATGACCACGGTGACCTTCAGCCTGTTCGGTTTCATCATCGGGATATGGGCGGACAATTTCGAAAAATTGCAGGTGGTGCCGCTGATGATCATCACGCCGCTGACCTTCCTCGGCGGCAGTTTCTATTCGATCCACATGCTGCCGCCGTTCTGGCAGAAGGTGACGCTGTTCAATCCGGTGGTGTATCTGATCTCCGGTTTCCGCTGGAGTTTTTACGGACTCGCCGACGTGAATGTCGGCATCAGCGTGGTCGCGACGCTGGTCTTCCTGGCGTTGTGCCTCGCCGGCGTGTGGTGGATTTTCCGGACGGGTTGGCGCCTGAAAGCCTGAGCGTCGCGCGCCAGCGGCGTGAACTTGTGTTTCCACATGCGCAGTGCGTCACGCTCCGGTCGCCGATTCGGTGAAAATCCGTGACGGGCGTCGGTGTGGACGCGGGCATGGCACCGCTCTTGCTCAAATGGAACCTGAAGCCATGCAGGTGCCACGTCCCATGTCCATCGACGTATTGCCAAGCATCGAAATCAAGACGCCCGCCGAAGTCCGGCGCTTGCTTGCCCGCTCGCGCAGCTTGCGTACGCTGGGGTTGGGACTCGGTGGCCTCACGGTGGGCATGGTCTTGTATCGGCATGGCGTGCCGGCGCAGATGTGGGCGCTGCTGGTATTGCACGCGCTGGTGTGGCCGCATGTCGCCTGGCTGATCCTGTGCCGGAGCAACGACCCGATCGCCGAGGATCGGCGCTTCTTCCTGTGCGACGCCGCGATGGGTGGCGTGTGGATCGCGCTGATGCAATTCAACCTGCTGCCAGGCGCCTTGCTGATGACGATGTATGCGATCGC
>JAICIW010000011.1 GCA_025928735.1 Rhodanobacteraceae bacterium
CCGTGCTCGCCCAGGCCAACCAGGTCCCGCAGACGGTCCTCAAGCTGCTCGGCTAAAAAACGTCCCGGGTGGGTCCTCCCCCTCCCACACGCCCATCCGGGCGTCCTCAAGGCCCCGCCCACGCGGGGCCTTTTTTTGCGCACCCTAAAGAAGTCCGGCACGCGGCCGATAGATGTCGTAACGGATTGTTTTCGAGGTGCCGGCGTTGCAGCGGGGGAGCTGATCCATCTGTGTGTGGGGGCATTGCGGCAAGACTGTTCGAACCAGCAGCAGAGGAACCCGGACCATGCCACCGATCGATACCACCGCGCCGCTCGCCGGCCTGCCCGAGGCGCCGCGTCCACCCGCCCGGCAAGGCGGCAAACCCCCGCAGCCCATGACCGGGAAGGTGTTCGCCCTGAGGGACGGCTCGGGTTACGCGGCCCTGGCCAGCGACGGCAATTACTACCGAGTTGACGCCGGCAACGGACTGACGTTTTCACGCGCGGGCGGCTTCGTGGACGCCGCGATGGTGGACGTGGAGTACGGTCCGGTAAAGCCCGCAATGCCCGGAGCGGATCGGGACATCGGCACGGCCGTCCCCGGACCGGATGGCGCAACGGGCGCCGATGCTTCGGACGATGGCGTCGATGTGCAATTGTCGGGCAACGCGCCGCGCGGCCTGCCGGCGCCGCATCCCGCGTTGCACGACGCCGGGCACGCGGTCGCGAGTTCGCGCACGACCCACGCGCAGATCAGGCAGCAGCCCGAGGCGGCCGTCGTTTCGCAAGCCAATCTTTCTGCGCAGAGCGTGGTCGCACTGCTTCGCTGATGCCCGTGCCGCAAGTGTTTTCGCTGCCCTCATCCCGGGCCGCGAGTACGTGCGCTACACCTGCATGTTCATCACTTCCTTGTAAGCGTTCACCAGTCGGTTGCGCACCTGCACGCCCATCTGGAACGCGAGACTCGCTTCCTGCGTGTCGATCATCACGTCGTACAACGCGACGCCCGGCTTGCCGGCCTGAAACGCCTGCGCTTCGCCGGTGGCCGCCTGCTGCATGTCGTTGATGCGGTCCAGCGACGCACGCATGGCCTGGCCGAATCCGCCGGTGCCGGAGGCGGCCGTCGCGGCCTTCGCGGGTGTACCGCCAGCCTGTGTCGCCAGCACCTTCATCTGCTGGATCACGCCCTGCATGCCGACCGGATTCATGGATCTCTCCTCATTGATGCGGAGCAAAGGCTAGCAGCGGGCCGCCGGCTTCCATGTCCGCAAATGGCATCAAAACGATGGGCTTTTCTTCCGATTGCCCGGAAATGCCGGTGCCCATAATGGCCACCGTTGTCAAAGCCCGTTCCGCAGGCGTGGGAACGGAACCGCAGACCCACGACACGTTGCCATGTCATTCAAATCGCAGCCCGCATCGTCGCTCACCCGCTCGCAGCGCAGGCCGGGAAGCCGCCAGTGAGCGGAAACGACGCCAGCGTCGCCACCAGCGGCATGAAGAATCCCGGCCAGGGCGGCCGCGCCATGCTCGAGCGCGGGCTGGGGTGGACGCGACGCAATCCGCTGATCCCGTTGCTGGTGGGCGGCGCGATGGTCGTGGCGATCATTGCCGCGCTGGTGCTGTGGGCCGGCGGCCCCGATTACCGCGTGCTCTACAGCAACCTCAGCGACAGCGACGGCGGCAAGATCATCACCGCGCTGGAACAACAAAACATTCCCTACCAATTCGCGCAGGGCGGCCACACCCTGATGGTGCCCTCCGACAAGGTCTACAACCTGCGCCTGAAGCTCGCCGAACAGGGCCTGCCGCAAGCGGGCAACGTCGGTTTCGCGATCATGGACAAGCAGCCGTTCGGCATCAGCCAGTTCGCCGAACAGGTCAATTACCAGCGCGGTCTGCAGGGCGAGCTGGCCAACTCCATCGAAGTGCTGGACCCCGTGCAAAGCGCGCGCGTGCACCTGGCGCTGCCCAAGGATTCGCTGTTCGTGCGCGAGCGCCAGCCGGCGAAAGCCACCGTGGTGCTGACGTTGCGTCCCGGCCGCGCGCTGGGCGAAGGCCAGGTCAACGCGATCGTGCACATGGTGTCGTCCAGCGTGCGTGACCTTGCCGCCGACAACGTCACGGTGGTCGACCAGAACGGACATCTGTTGACACGCAACGGCGCCGATGCCGACCTCGATGGCACCCAGCTCGATTACGTGCGCGAAGTGGAACACCGTTACCAGCAACGCATCGAAAGCATCCTCACCCCGATGCTCGGCGCCGGCAACGTGCACGCGCAGGTCACCGCGCAGGTGGATTTCAACCACCGCGAGGAAACCGACGAACACTATGGCCCGAACCAGGGCAACAGCCCGTCCGCGGTACGCAGCCATCAGGTGGATTTCACGCGCGCGGACGGCCAGGGCGGTCCGGGCGGCATCCCCGGTGCGTTGACCAACACCCCGCCGGGTTCGGCGGCATCACCGATCAACAACCCGCCCAGCAGCGCCGCCACTACCAACGGGCCCAATGGCAAGACCACGGCCAGCAGCGACGCCGATCCGCAAAGTGGCGACCTGCACCGCGAAAGCACCACCAATTACGAAGTCGATCGCAACATCACCCATACCCAGCACAGCCTCGGCGCGGTGCAGCGGCTGTCGGTCGCGGTGGTGGTGAATTATCGCGACGAGAAGCAGAAGGACGGCAGCATCAAGCCCGTGGCGCTGGCCCCCACCACGATGAAGCAGATCGACGACCTGACCCGCGAAGCGATGGGCTTTTCGCAGCAGCGGGGCGACACGCTGGCGGTGGTCAACAGCGCATTCAGCGCCTCGGCCAATGCACCCGGCCAGGATCCATGGTGGAAGCAGTTCGACTGGTTCAGCCTGCTCGGCACGCTCGGGCGCTACCTGCTGGTGCTGATCGCGGCGATCGTGCTGTACCGGATGGTGGTGAAGCCGCTGCGGCAACGCTGGCTCAGCCTGGCCGCGAGCGTCCCGGCCACGCCGGCCGCGCGAGCCGGTGCGGAAGCATCATCGGAACATGCGCCGGTGCCACGCAAGACGCAACGCAAGGCTTCCACCTACGAACACGGCCTCAACGACCTGAAGGACATGGCCAAGAACGACCCGGCCATGGTGGCGATGATCGTCCGCAACTGGATCAAGCGCGATGGCCAGTAACGCGAACATGACCCATCTTCGCCGCAGCGCGATCCTGTTGCTGGCGCTGGACGACGAAAGCGCGGCGATGGTGCTGCGCCAGTTGCCCGCGCGCGAAGTCCAGGAAGTCAGCCAGGAAATGGCCCGGCTGGACAACGTTTCGCATGAAGACATGCACCAGGTCATGGACGAATTCCAGGACGAAGCCGAGCAATACGCCGCGCTGAATCTCAATTCCACCGAGCACATCCGCGCGGTGCTGGAAAAGGCGCTGGGCACGGAACGCGCGGCCAGCCTGCTGATCGACATCATGGACAACAACGGCGCCAACTCCGGCATCGACGCGCTGAACCTGATGGAAGCGGCGACCGTTTCGGAAATGATCCGCGAGGAACATCCGCAGATCATCGCCACGATCCTGGTGCATCTGGAGCGCCGCCAAGCCGCGGACGTGCTGGCCACCTTCGAGGAAAAGCTGCGCAACGACGTGGTGCTGCGCATCGCGACGTTCAGCGGCGTGCAGCCGGCGGCCTTGCAGGAACTCACCGAAGTGCTGGGCAACATGCTGAACGGCCAGAACCTGCGCCGCAGCAAGATGGGCGGCGTGCACACCGCGGCCGAGATCCTGAACCTTATGAATTCCGCGCTGGAAGAAGCCGCGATCGAAAGCGTGCGTGCGCACAACAAGGATCTTGCGCAAAGCATCATCGACGAGATGTTCCTGTTCGACAACCTGATCGAGATGGACGATCTCGGCATCCAGCGCCTGCTGAAGGAAATCGACACCAACTCGCTGAGGTTCGCATTGAAGGGCGCGCCGGAAGCGTTGCGCGACAAGTTCCTCAAGAACATGTCCACCCGCGCCGCCGACCTGCTGCGCGAAGAGATGGAAGGCAGCGGACCGGTACGCATGTCGCAGGTCGAAAAGGAACAGAAGGCGATCCTGCTGGTGGTGCGCAAGCTCGCCAACGACGGCGAGATCGTGCTGGGCGGCGGCGACGACGCGTATGTCTGACGGCGCCTCCGACAGCACCAGATCCTGGCAGCCCTGGCGCATGGACGAACTGCCGGAAGCCGTCCCGGCCGATACTGCGCACGGCAAGCGCGACGCAGTCGACGAACGCGCGTTCCGGCAGCAGTCGGAACTGCGTGCGTTGCGCGAAAAAACCCGCGTCGCCGCGCATCAGGAAGGCTATACAGCCGGCTTCGCCGAAGGTCGGGAAAAAGGCCACGCCGAAGGCTTGCGGGCCAGTCGCGAAGCCGGTGAACGCGAACTCGCCGAACGCCGTCGCGAACTCGTCGAGCCGCTGGTCGTGCTGGTCAATGGTTTGCGCGAAGCGCTGGAGCAGCTCGACACCGACATCGGTGACAGTCTCGCCGACGTGGCGCTGGTCGCCGGTCGGCAATTGGCGGGTGACGCGCTGCAGGCGAAACCGGAACAGATCCGCACGTTGATCCGCGAATTGCTTCGCGAGGAACCGCTGTTCAGCGGCCAGCCGCGCCTGCGCCTGCATCCGGACGATCTCGCGCTGGTGGACACGCAGCTGGCGGACGAACTCGGCGCCACCGGCTGGAAGGTGCAGGCCGATGCGACGCTCGAACGCGGCGGCTGTCGCGTCACCGGGCCCGAAGGCGAACTCAACGCCACCCGCGAAGTGCGCTGGCAGGCGTTGCTGGCACGCGCGCGCCGTTATGGCAGCGCGCCCATCCGCGACGCCAAACCGCGTCGCGCCCGCAAGCGCGCCTCATGAGCGCGCTCGAAGCCCATCGCCACAGCGAGCATTGGCAGGCCGTGCTGGGCAAGGTGCGCGAGCGCGTCAGCGGCGTACCGAATTGCCAGAGCAGCGGCCGCATCGTGCGCGCCACCGGCCTGGTGCTGGAGGCCGTGGGTTTGCGCGTGCCGCTCGGCAGCGGCTGCCGCATCGAATTGTCGCAACTGGAAGCCGGCGAAGCCCGCTTCGCGGAAGCGGAAGTGGTCGGCTTTGCAGGCGACCGCGTATTCCTGATGCCACTGGCGGAAACCAGCGGCCTGGCGCCCGGCGCGCGCGTGTTCCTGCTCGGCGACGACGGCAGCACCGGCGCGCGTCGGTACCCGCTCGGTGAAGGCCTGCTCGGCCGCGTGGTGGATGGCAACGGCTATCCGCTGGACGGCCTCGATCCGCTCGACGACCTGCCGCATCGGACCCTGCACGCGCCGTCCATCAATCCGCTGCGGCGCGCGCCGATCAATACCCAGATCGACGTCGGCATCCGCGCCATCAACACGCTGCTGTGCATCGGCCGCGGCCAGCGCATGGGCCTGTTCGCGGGCTCCGGCGTCGGCAAGTCGGTGCTGCTCGGGATGATGGCGCGCTACACCAGCGCCGACCGCATCGTGGTCGGGCTGATCGGCGAGCGCGGCCGCGAGGTCAAGGATTTCATCGACAACATCCTCGGCGCCGAAGGCTTGCGCCGTTCGGTCGTGGTCGCGGCGCCCGCCGACACCTCGCCGTTGCAACGCCTGCAGGGCGCGGCCTACGCCACGCGCCTCGCCGAAGGTTTTCGCGACGCCGGCCACAGCGTGCTGCTGATCATGGATTCGCTGACGCGCTACGCGATGGCGCAGCGCGAGATCGCGCTCGCAATCGGCGAACCCCCGGCGACCAAGGGTTATCCGCCGTCGGTGTTCGCCAAGCTGCCCGCACTGGTCGAGCGCGCCGGCAATGCCGAACACGGCGGTGGTTCGATCACGGCGTTCTACACCGTGTTGACCGAAGGCGACGACCAGCAGGATCCGATCGCGGATTCGGCGCGCGCGATCCTGGATGGCCACATCGTGCTGTCGCGCCAGCTCGCCGAATCGGGGCACTATCCCGCGATCGACATCGAGGCTTCGATCAGCCGCGCGATGACCGCGCTGGTGGACGACACCGAATTGCGTCAGGCGCAACGGCTGAAGCAACTGTTCTCGCTGTACCAGCGCAACCGCGACCTGATCGGCGTCGGCGCCTACAGCCGCGGCCACGATTCGCAACTGGACGAAGCGGTGTCGCGCTATCCGGACATCGAAGCGTTCCTGCAGCAAGCGATCAACGAGCGCGCCGACGTGGACCAATCGCGCGCCGCGCTGGCGCAACTGATCGAGGACGAACCGTGAGCGCGTCCTCGAAAACGCAACTTCGCGGAAACGCGACGCTGCGCATCCGACTGCAAGCTTTTGTGGCAGGCGCACCCGCCGACCGGACCGGGTTCACATTCCTGGAACCGGCACTCGCCTGCGCATGCGGGCTTGCACGGTTCATGCATCACGCCCCTCGTTCCCGTCGGCCGCGACTCGGCCGCAAGCATTCCCTGGCCGGCCGCGGCATGCGGCGGACTTTTTCCGGAAACCAAGCAATGAAGTTCAATCCGTTGGACGCGCTCATCGAGGAAAGCCGCAAGGCGCGCGACAAGGCCGGCCGCACGCTGGCCGAGGATCGCCGCAGCCAGCAGCAGACCGCGAAGCAGCTCGACACCCTGACCCATTACAAGCAGGAATATCGCCGCCGGCTGCACGACGCGCTGATGCAGGGCATGGATGTCGGCCTGTTGAACAACTACCAGAGCTTCATCCATTCGCTGGATGACGCGATCGGCTGCGCCGGCGTCCGGCTGCAACAGCACAGCACCAAGGTCAGCGTCAGCCAGCAGTCGTGGCGCCAGCAGCAGAAACAGCTTTCGTCGTACGACACCCTCGCCAGCCGCCGCGCCGCGCGCGAACAGCTGAAGCAAGTGCGGCAGGAACAGCGTCACGCCGACGAGGCCACCAACAACGCGCAAGCCCGCCAGCGTTCCGGCGGCCGCTGAGTTTCGAAGGGCATCCATCATGGACATCATTCATCTGCTCGCCGGCACCGCCGTCCAGACGCCGCTCACCGGCAAGCCGACCGGCAACGCCCAGCCCGGCGCGCAGTTTGCATCGGTTCTAGAGGATGCGACGAACGTCCACGGCACACCCAAGGGATTGACGCTGCTTGCAGCGATCCGTGCGCCACACGTCGCCGCGACGACGAAAGACGCCGCCGACCAGGCGCTGCGCGCGAAGCTCGCGCCGGCCGATTTGCTGGCGTCGAAGGATGCCCAGCCCGAAGGCAAGGATGCGCCGAAGGCCGATCCGAAAGACGCGCAGAAATCTGAAGACCAGAACGTGCGGAAGCCGGGCAAAAAGGCAGACAGCGACGACAAGGGCAAGCATGCGCACGCCGCCGACGTCGCGACACCGAACACCCCGATCGCCGCTGCGATCAATGCCGCGCTTGCCGCGGTTGCCGCCCGGAATGGACAGGCGAGCGACTCCGGCAGGGCCACCGCTTCCGGCCAGCGCGCGGGTGATGCCACGCCGGGCAAGATCGCGAATGCCGACACACGCGGCACCGGCAGCCGCCATCAGCTCCAGCAACTGCAACAGACCGCTCAAGCCGTGAGTTCCGCCGCAACCTCCGATCACACCGGCGCGGACGCCGGCGCTTCGGGCAACGGGCAAGGCTTCGCATCGCAACTGCTTTCGGCCGCGGACGCGTCCTCGCATGCGATCGCGCCGACGCACGCCGACAACGGCGCCGCATCGTCCGCGGTCAATGGGCTTCTCAGCATGAACGCCGCGCCGCAAGTCGCCAGCCACGCGACCGCACCGGCGATGGTTCCCACCGCGACGCTGCAGGCACCGGTCGGTTCCATGCCCTGGCAGAACGAACTCGGCCAGCAGCTGATCCGCTTCAGCCAGCGCGGCGACCACCAGATCGAACTGCACCTGCACCCGAAGGAACTCGGCCCGCTGCAGATCAGCCTGCACGTCAATGATCAGGTTGCGCAGGCTCACTTCTTCGCAGCGCACGCGCAGGTTCGCGACGCGGTGCAGCAGGCGATCCCGCAACTTCGCGAAGCGCTGGCCGGCCAGGGCATCGCGCTCGGCGAAGCGATGGTAGGCCAGCAGCAACAGCAGCGTCAGGACTCGGGCAGCTTCGGCGGTTCATCGTCCTCGCCTTCGTTCGGCGGCGCGACGGAAGTCGAAAGCATCACGTCGGTACGCCCGGTCGCGAGCATATTGCCGCGAATCGGCGGCAGCGGCGTCGATCTGTACGCCTGAGAACATTCGCGCATCCCCGGTTCGCGCCGTCGTCCCACAAGGACGATCCGCATCTTTCAAAACCACGGATAGCGCCCATTCCGGTGGGCTTTTCCCGCAATGGTCGCGGCGCGCGGATCGGCATACTGCCTCCATCGATCGGAACCCGCTTCATAAAAGGCGACCCATGAAATCTTCGCAACAAGGCATCGCCAAACTCTGGTTGATCCTCATCATTCTGCTGGTCGTGCTGCTGGGCGGGGGCGGCGCGGCCGGATGGCTGCTGCTCGGCAAACATGCCAAGCCGGCCGGCAGCGAAAAGGCCGCTGCCACCGCGCCGAAGCGCGCCGAAAAACCGGTGTTCCTCGACATCGATCCCTTCACCGTCAATCTCGAAGGCGGCGACCGCCTGCTGTACGTAGGCATGACGCTGCAGTTGGGCAATGAAGCCACCCAGGAATTCCTGCGGGCGCATCTGCCGCAGGTTCGCAATCGCATGCTGATGGTGCTCTCGGGTCAGGACGCCGGCACGCTGATTACCAGCGACGGCAAGCAGAAGCTGGCCGAGGCGATCCGCGCGTCATTGCTGAAGCAGTTCGCCGACGCGCAGCCCGCGCTGCTGGTGGACAAGGTGCTGTTCACCCAATTCATCGTGCAGTGAGCGCCGCGCCCATGGCCGAAGACGATCTGCTCTCCCAGGAAGAAATCGACGCCCTGCTCAACGGGCCGGGCGGCGACAAGAAGGATGCCGAAACCGGCAGCGTCGCGCGCATCCGCGCGTACGACCCGGCCTCGCAGCATCGGGTGATCCGCGAGCGCCTGCACGGGCTGGATCTGATCAACCAGCGTTTCGCGCGCCGTTTCCGGGTCGGCCTGTTCAACCTGATCCGCCGCAGCGCCGACATCACCGTCGAAAGCATGCATTACCAGAGTTACCGGGATTTCGTGCGCAACGTGCCGGTGCCCACCAACCTCAACCTGGTCAGCATGAAGCCGCTGCGCGGGACCGCGCTGGTGGTGTTTCCGCCCAACCTGATCTACATGGTGGTGGACAACCTGTTCGGCGGCGACGGCCGCTTCGTCACCAAATCCGAAGGCCGCGAATTCACCAACACCGAGCAGCGCATCATCCGCCGCTTGCTGGATCTTGCGCTCGACAGCTACCAGAAGTGCTGGCAGACGGTGTACGCGCTGGAGATGGCGTACCTGCGCTCGGAAGTGCAGGCGAAATTCGCCAACATCACCAACTCGCCCAACGAGATCATCGTCAACACCACGTTCCACATCGACGTCGGCAACCTGAGCAGCTACTTCCAGATCTGCATCCCCTACTCGATGATCGAGCCGTTGCGCGACGTGCTGGCCAATCCGGCCATCGGCGCGCACGACGGCAACGACCAGGGCTGGACGCAGCGCATGGCCGGCAAGCTGCGCGATTCCGAAGTGGACCTGGTGGCTGAATTCGTCACGGTGCCCAGCCGCATCCGCAAGGTGCGCGCGCTGAAAGTGGGCGACGTACTTCCGATCGAACTGCCGAAATCGGTGACCGCGCGCGTCCACGGCGTGCCGGTGCTCGAGTGCGAATACGGCAGCCACAAGAACCAGCGCGCGCTGCGCGTGCAACGCGTCATCAACCATTCCAACCCGGACGGCGTTACCGCCGAAGTCTTCGTCAAAGGGCGCTTGCCGACAGCCCAGGAATCCGACCATGAGTAAATCTGCCAAATCCGCCGCCAAGCCCGACGCCGCGGAAGATCTGAACGAACAGGCCGCCACCGCGACCGCCGAGGCCGATCCGTGGGCCGAAGCGCTGGCCGAACAGGCCGCCGCACCCGGCGCGCCCGCTGCCGATGCCGATGCCAAACCGGTGGCCACGCCGCGCAATGCGGGCGCCGACGTATTCCAGCCACTCAGCGCCAACGCCGACGGCGTCAACGCGCGCGACCTGGAAATGATCATGGACATCCCGGTGAAGCTGAGCGTGGAACTCGGCCGCACCCGCCTCACCATCAAGCAACTGCTCGAACTGGCGCAAGGCTCGGTGGTGGAACTCGACGGCCTGCCCGGCGAGCCGATGGACATCCTGATCAACGGTTACCTGATCGCGCAGGGCGAAGTGGTGGTGGTGGAAGACAAGTTCGGCATCCGCATCACCGAAATCATCACCCCTTCGGAGCGGCTGCAGCGGCTGAACCGCTGAGCGTGCCATGAGTGCCGCTGCATCTTCATCGGCCCTGCCGTCTTCCCTGACGGGCGCCGCAAATGTCGGCGGCCTCGCCGCGATGGGAAAAGTCGCGTTCGCGCTGCTGGTCATCGTCGGCGTGATCTTCCTGTGCGCGTGGCTGATCCGCCGATGGGGACCGGGCGGCGGTTCGCTCGGCCAGCGCATCAAGCTGATCGCAGCCAAGGCGGTGGGTACCAAGGAACGCGTGGTCATCGTGGAAGTGGAAGGCACCTGGCTGGTACTCGGCGTCACCGCCGGCGGCATCAGCAAGCTGCATGAATTGCCGGCCGATCAGGCCGCGCCGGCCCCGAAGGGACCGGTCGGCCCGGTGGGCGACACCTTTGCCAAACGCTTTGCCGCCGCGCTGAAACAGAATCTCGGCGGGGGCGGTCGATGACCGCGCTCATGCCTCGCGTTGCGCGGTGCCTGCGCGCCGCGCTGAAACCGGCGTGCCTGTTGCTGGTGCTGGCGGCGATCGTCGCGCTGCCGCACCTCGCGCACGCGCAGGCCACCCTGCCCGCGCTGACCAGCAAACCGACGGCCGATGGCGGCCAGCAATGGTCGATCCAATTGCAGACGCTGCTGCTGCTGACCAGCCTCGCATTCCTGCCGGCCGCGCTGCTGATGATGACCTGCTTCACGCGCATCATCATCGTCCTGAGCCTGTTGCGCACGGCACTGGGCACGTCCTCGGCCCCGCCCAACCAGGTGTTGCTGGGCCTGACGCTGTTCCTCACATTCTTCGTGATGGCGCCAACCTTCAGCCAGGCCTACGACACCGCATGGGCGCCGTTGAGCCAAGGCACCATCAACATGCAGCAGGCGCTCGACACCGGCAGCAAGCCGTTCCACAAGTTCATGATCACGCAGACGCGCGAAACCGATCTCGCGATGTTTGCGCGACTGGCCAAGGCCGGCCCGATGCAGGGCCCGGACGACGTGCCGATGCGCGTGCTGGTACCGGCTTATGTCACCAGCGAATTGAAGACCGCCTTCCAGATCGGCTTCACCATTTTCATTCCGTTCCTGATCATCGACCTGGTGGTGGCCAGCGTGCTGATGGCGCTGGGCATGATGATGGTGCCGCCCGCCACGATCTCGCTGCCGTTCAAGTTGATGCTGTTCGTGCTGGTGGACGGCTGGCACTTGATCATCGGTTCACTCGTCCAGAGTTTTTCCGCCTGACCGGCGCTTCTCCCGCAAGGAACCCGACATGTCACCCGAAACCGTCATGAGCCTTTCGCATCACGCGATGATGGTGGCGTTGATGCTGTCGGCGCCGCTGCTGCTGACCGCACTGGCGGTCGGTTTGCTGGTGAGCCTGTTCCAGGCCGCGACCCAGATCAACGAAATGACCTTGTCGTTCATTCCGAAGATCCTCGGCGTGTGCGTGGTGGTGATCGTTGCAGGGCCGTGGATGGTGTCGGTGATCGTCGACTACACCACCGCGCTGCTGCAGAGCCTGCCGCTGCTGGTGCACTGAGCGGCCTCGGAATCGCGCCGTGCTGACCGTCACCCACGCGCAACTTTACGCCTGGCTGGCGCTGTTCCTGTGGCCGTTCTTCCGGCTGCTCGCTTTCATGATGACCGCGCCGCTGCTCGGTCATTCGAGCATTCCGCGCACCGTGAAAATCGGGCTGGCCGCGCTGATCACCTTCGTGGTCGCGCCCGGCCTGCCCCCGTTTCCCGCCGTGCCGATCTGGTCGTGGGCCGGCCTCGGCATCATCGTCGAACAGATCCTGATCGGCGCTGCGCTCGGGCTGGTGATGCGCGTGATGTTTTCCGCAGTGATGGCGGCGGGCGATTTCATCGGCCTGCAAATGGGCTTGGCATTCGCGACGTTCGTGTCGCCCGACACCGGCACCAACACCATGGTGCTGTCGCGGCTGTTCTACATGATCGCGTTGCTGATGTTCCTGGCGTTGAACGGCCACCTGATGGTGATCGAAACGCTGGCCTTCAGCTTCCA
This sequence comes from Rhodanobacteraceae bacterium, assembly GCA_025928735.1. GTDB lineage: Bacteria > Pseudomonadota > Gammaproteobacteria > Xanthomonadales > Rhodanobacteraceae > 66-474. The sequence continues at coordinate 12,407 of JAICIW010000011.1, forward strand.
CGCGCTGCCGGTCGGCGTCGCGGGCCTGAACGTGGGCGCGTTCGACTTGCTGGCGCGCTCCGGCGCCACGATTTTCTCCGCGGGTCTGGCGCTGGCCTTGCCGCTGATCGCGGCGCTGCTGATCGTCAACCTGTGCCTCGGCATCCTCAACCGTTCGGCGCCGCAGCTCACCGTGTTCTCGGTGGGTTTCCCGATGTCGCTGACGCTGGGCCTCGCGCTGGTGAGTGTGCTGATGACCGACCTCGGCCGCTACCTCGACGCGTTGTTCGGCCAGGGGTTGCAAAGCCTGCAGGCGATGATTCAGGCGATGGCGCCGATTTGAGGCGATGCCGAATCAACTGACAGGCATTTCCCCATGCTCGTCATTCCGGCGAAAACAGGAACCCAGTGACTTTTGCATGATTTCGAAGCAAAAAAACCGGGTAACGGATATCGCTTCGCGATTCCGGGAATGGATCACGCTCACAGCAGATCGAACAAATTCATCTGCTTCATCGACACGAACGCCTTCTGCGCGGCCTGCAGGCCGACGTTGCGCAGGCTGTATTCGGAGATCGCGGAGTTGTAGTCGAGGTCCACGAGGTCGGACTTGGTCTGCGCGTAGTTGAGCTGGCGGTTGCTGGCGACCTTATCGATCACGTCCAGCTCGTTGAGGCGCGAACCGACCGACGCGCGCACCATCAGCACGTTGTCGAGGCTGCCGTCGAACTCGGTCATCGCATTGCCGAGGGTGTTCTGCAGCGCGGCCTGCTGGGCCGGCGTGTCGGCGGGCTGCTTCAGGATCGCCAGCGCCTTCTCGAAGGTCTTGAAGAGATCGGTGTTGAAGTTCTGCGCCTGATCGACGGCGATCGCGTCGCCGTTCGCGGGCGTGCCGCTCAAGCTCAGCGACAAGCCGCCATATTGGATCGCCTGGCCCGACTGGTAGGGCTGCGCCGCCTGCAGCACGCTGCCGGAACCGTCCTGGATTTCATACGTGGCGACACCGGCGGTCACGGAGAACGCGATCTTGAAGGGCGTGCCGAAATTCGGATCGCTGCTGTTGACGACGTTCGGCCTGCCCTTGAAGGTGACGCTGCCGGTGTTGCCGCTTTCGGCGACAGCCATGAAGCCGGTCGCGCCGCGCGTGCCCTGGAACACGGTGCTGCCCGTGTCACTCACGTCCATCAGGCGCGATGCGTCGATCTGCTGTTGCCGGCTCGTATCCTGGTTCGGGTCGATCACCGTGTAGGTGACGGCGCCACCACTCATCACGAACGGCACGGATTTGTCCTGGTAACCGCCGAACAGATAGCGACCGTTGCCGTCGGTGGCGTTGGCCTGACCGAGCACGGTTTCATAGACGCCCTGCAACTGGCTGGCGATCGAAGCGCGGTCGGCGTTGGTCAGGGTGCCGTTGGCCGCTTCCAGCATCAGCGTCTTGGCGCTGCTGACCGCATTGCCCACGCTGTTGAGCACGCTTTCTTCCATCGACAACGCGTTGCGGGCGCTGACCCGTGAATCGGTGTACTGGCTGGTGATCGCCTGCGCCTGACTGACTTGCACGGCGCGTGAAGCGGCCTGCGGATCGTCCGACGGACGCATCACGCGCTGGCCGGATGCGATCTGCTGGCCCACGTGCGAAAGCTCCGCCTGCTGCTGGTTCATTGAACGCATGCTCTGGGCGTAAAGGGTTTGGGTGCTGATGCGCATGGCGGGATTCCCTCTCGATTACCGCAAGCCCAGGATGGCGTCGAAGATGGTGGAACCGGTCTGGATGACCTTGGCGTTGGCTTGGTAGTACTGCTGGTAGCGCACGAGGTTGGCCGCTTCCTCGTCGAGGTTCACGCCGGACTGCGACTGCTGCACGTCGGTCAACTGGTCGCTCAGGCTTTGCTGGGCTTTCAGGTTCACCTGCACGATGTTGGTACGGTTGCCGACGTCGCCGACCAGCGACGCATAGGCCTGGTTGAAACTGGCGGTGCCGCCGACCAGCGACTGCGACTGCAGGGCTTGCAGCGCCAGCGCGTTCTTGTTGTTGCCCGTGCCGCCGCCGGTGTCGGCCGCGGCGAGCTTGGCCGGATCACCGATGACGTTCTGGAAACCCGAGGCGGCGATGCGCGTGGGCTGCACCTGGAAGCGATCGCCATCGGCCAGATTGGCCGGGTTGCTCACCGTCACCGTGACGCCGCCGAAACTCAACTGGTTGCTGGCACTCAGCGTCGCGGTGGTGCTTTCGCCAGTGTCGGCGCGCGTGACCTTGAAGTTGCCGCTGGTAGCGTCGTAGCGCACGTCGTAATCGCTGGCGGTGAGCTGGTTTGCATTCGCGGGATCGAACGCGACGGTCATCGACGCCGTGCCGGTGTTGCGCGCGTTCGCGTACACCAGCGGCTGGCCGATCGCGAACATGTCGCCACCGGCGTCGCCATTCAGGTCGATGCCCGCGCGATGCTGCGTGTTGATGCCTTCGGCGAACGACACCGCAAGCTGGCCGAGCTTGTTGCGGGTCGGGTTCAAGGTTTCATCGCGGAACGTCAGCAAGCCACCCAGCGTGCCGCCGGAAAAAGTGGAGTCCTGTATCTCGACCAGATTGCCCGACGCATCGCGGTAGCCGATCGAGGTGCGGCTGGGATCGGCGGACGATGGCATGGTTTCCAAATCGAACTGCCTGCCGCCGCTGACCAGCGGCTGGCCGTTGCCGAAAGAAATGTTGTAGCTGCCGCTGTCCTGCGTGGACACGCGCACGTTCACGCGCTTGCTCAAATCTGCCACCAGCTGGTCGCGCTGGTCGAGCAGGCTGTTGGGCGCCTGGCCCTGCTTGGCCTTGGCCAGCGCAATCTGGGTATTGAGATTCGCGATTTGCGTGGCGGTGTTGTTGATCTGGGTGACCTCGTCGTGCAATTGGCCGTCGAGACCCGAGGCCATGTCGGAGAGGTAACTGTCGAAGGAACGAAACTGCGCGCTCAAGGTGTCGGCGCTGCCGATCACGCCTTGGCGCGCAGCCGGGTCGGAGGGGGTACTCGCGAGGTCCGACACCGAGGAAAAGAACTTCTGCATCAGCGGTGCGAGGCCGGAATCCTGATCGGCCAGCAGGTTGTCGATCTGGCTCACCTGGGTCTGGTAGGCGTCCAGCGCGCTGGTCTTGCTGTTGGCGCTGTTGAGCTGCTGGGAAATGTAGCTGTCGAACTGGCGCTGGATGCCCTGCACGTTCACGCCCTGCGCGGCCGGCAACTCGCCCAGCTCCACCACCTGCCGGTTGTAACCCGGGGTGTAGACGTTGCTGATGTTGTTGCTGGCGGTGTTGAACGCGGCACTGGCGGCATTCAGACCACTCAATCCGATGGAGAAAATGCTCACTGTCGGTTTTCCTTCGAAGCTCTGTTGACGTTATCGGCAGCCGGTGGGGTTTCTTGAACGATTGTGAATTCCGGTCCCGATCACATTGGCGTGACTCGAAACAATGCCGTCATTCCGGACAAGCCCACGGAGTGGGCGTGATCCGGAACCCAGCGCGTTTGCTTTCGTCCGCGAAAGTCGCTGGGTTCCGGGTTCCTGCGCCGATGGAGCCGGCGCAGGCCCCGGAATGACGAGATTCTTGAAATGGCTATCACGTAGGTTTTATGTTCCTTCCCATGAGCTACTAGGGCATGACCACCCGTCCGATCTGCTGCATGATCGAGATCAGCTTGTCGGCATATCGCGGATCGGTGGCATAGCCACAGTCCTGCAAGGCCTGTGCCGCCTGCTCCGGGCTGCCGGCCTGCCGCACCGCCGCGTAACGCGCGCTGTTGCCGAGCAACTTCGCGTGATCGACGAACGACTCGATATACGAGCCGTAGGCCCGGAACGCCTCGCGCACGCCGACCTTGCGGCCGTCCACGTATTCGTGGGTCATGTTGCTGGCGGTGGCGCCGTCCCAGCTTCCGTCGGCCTTGATGCCGAACAGGTTGTGGCTCTTGGCGCCGCTGTCGGCGGTCATCTCGTGGCGGCCCCAGCCGGTTTCCAGCGCGGCCTGCGCCAGGATCAAGCGCGCCGGCACGCCGCTCATTTGCGCGGCTGCGCGCGCGGCGCCCACGAAGCGGTTGACGAAG
>JAICIW010000029.1 GCA_025928735.1 Rhodanobacteraceae bacterium
GGGCATCGGCCTGTCGCGCAACACGACGATCCTGCGTGCCGGCGTATCGCTGTGGCCGACGTCCAACTTCGGCTTGCGTCTTGGCTACATGCGCGAACACGACCAGCAAGAGCGTGCCGGCAGTGCGATGCTGCAGGGTACAGTGACGTTCTGAGTTCTTCGCCGATGGCTCGTTGACGGCGTTCCTTCAGTGGCCGCCGTCAACGATCACGGCATCTCGCGCACCGGCAACGGCACGTTGCAGACGTCGATCTTGCCGACCTTGTAGAGATACCACGCGTCCGAGCGATTGCGACGCGATTCCACCAGCGCAGCGAAGGTGGGCGTGTCGGTGCGCAGCACTTCGAGGTGCATGCGTTCGGACGGCGGCAGATCGGATGCCAGGCGCACGCGCAGGATTTCCGTTTGTTTCGCGCGGTCCTTGTAGAAACCCATCGGGCCGTGGCCGCGCGGCAAGTCGGAAAGGTATTGCATGCCCTGCACCACCCGCCCGATCAGCGCGATGTTGCGATCGAGTTGGCGCGGCGCCTGTCCGATCACGGCGTAGAGCTCGGTGCCGGGTCCCGAGTCGGGTGTGTTGTCGCGCCCCGCGCCGACCATGCCGTAGCAGTGCACCAGCCAGGTTTTGCCCGTTTTCGGATCGCGCGCGGCAGGGAATCCGTGACTGAAGCCGACTTCCGGCGCATATACGTCGCCGTCAGGCAACGGAGTGAAGGGAAGGTCGGATGAAATGTTGCGTTCGAATTCCGCCGCGATGGTGGCCTTGGCCTTGCCAAGCGAGCGCGGCGGATGCTTGGGATGTTTCGCCTCGGCTGCGGGGTCACCCCATTGCGTCACGAATCCATCCTGCACACGCAGGATGGCGAGTCCGTCCCAGTAATGCTGGTGCGCGAGCGTGCGGATGTTTTGTGCATGCAGCGGCGCGTAGGCCGATGCGAGCTCGATCACCACGCGGCCTTCCGGCAGATCCATATATAGCGTGTCGTCCGGATTCAGCGGCCGCCAGTCGGAGGGTTTGGAGGCATCCAGCACCTGTTGCATTGTGGGTGCCGATTTCGAATCGGGTGCGGCGGCCTGACCGAACATCGGCCACGCCATAGCCAGCGCGAGTGTCGTGAGCGAGGCAAACCGGAGCGAATGATTCACGGCCGTTTTCCTTGTGCATGAATGTCGCGATTGAACACGTCGGCGCCGAATGCGCGCAGGCCTCGCTGGCCGGCGTAACCGAGGTGCGGCAGGCCAAACCAGTCTTCAATGCTGCGCAGCAGGCTGTAATGGTTGTACGGCACGTTCGAAACGCTGCCGGGTTTCACGAACGGTGAAATCACCACCGCACCGATGCGCCCACCCCCGGGGCCGAACTTGCCGGGCTGCGGAGCGCCGTCGGGTGCGGTTTCGTTGCAACACGCCGCGGCGTCGGTGCCTTCGTCGAAGGTGATGATCAGGAAGCCGTCCTTCTTGAACGCAGGCGAGGCGAGGATCCGCGGTACCCATTCGCGCAGGAACTTGTCGGCCGAGATCAGTCCGCCCGGTTCGCCGTTCTTGCACGGCGCGTCGTGACCGTCATGGCACAGGTCGGGCGTGATGAAGGAGAAGTTGGGCGTGGTGGTGATGGATTGCAGATCCGCCGGAAGTTTTTCGAGATTCACCACGTGCGCGGCGCAATCGGCTTGATCGTCGATGATGGAATGGAAGTACACGAACGGGTTGTGCTTGTCCGCATACTGGTCGGTCGCAGTGGCCGAGTTGGTATGGTCCACCTCGCCGATGCCCACGTGCCCGCACGCCGAGGCTTCGCGCGACGGGTCCGCGCCCATGCTTTCCATGTAGCCCTTCCACGTGTAGCCCGCATCCTGCAACTGGTTGGCGAGCGTCTTTACCTCGGACGGATACACGCAGCCGGTGCCGCGGATCTGGCCATTCGCGTCGAAGCCAGGCGCACTTCGCCGGAATTCGCTGAACACGCCGCAGTCTTCCTGCGTTTCGGGATTGGGCGCCTGCCCGCTGATCATGGCGAGGTAATTATCGAGGCTGTAATGCCCGATCCCGAAGTACTGCGTCAGCAACGCGCCGTGCTTCGGCAGTTCATGTGCAAGATAGGGGGCCGGCGAATGCTCGCCAAAGGTGACCTGGAAGGGTTCGTTTTCCAGCACGATCACGAATACGTGCCGTGGTGCGTGCGCAGGTCCAGGCGTCGACTTGATGTGCGGGGCGGGGTTGCAACCCGTCAACGCGACGCCCAAAAAGACGCCAGCGAACACTTGCATTGAATGGCGCAGCGAATTCACGGACACGGCAAGCTTCCCCACGCGAGGTTGCGCGAAGAGCGAACGATAACACTTGCCCGCCTTGGTGTGCGGCTTCAATCCACCACGCGAACCCGCGTGTCGATGATGCGCTCGATGGCAACTTGCAGATAGCGCCGTGCGTAATGCGGCCGATGCCGTTCGAAGATGATCCGCGCGTGGGCGACATGATGGTCGCGCGGCGCGAACAGGAACAGGAACGCGCCACCCTTGCGGGCGAGTTCCGCGTCATCTTCCAGGAACCCGGCTTCGGTACCGGCGAATTCGGCGATGTGCGATTGCGCGCGTTGCAGCCAGTTGGCTTCGTGATGGGCCTCGAGCTGGTTGATCACGAAGTCGCCCGATGCGGCGCGTACGTCGTCGACGTCGACACCCGACTCGGTAAAGGCGCGTTCGGCGGCCTCGGCATCCTTGATGCAGGCGTAGCCCGCGACAATGTAGTGCTTCGGATAGAAGGTGCCGAAGGACGTGTCACCCTGCTTGAAGAAAGCCCAGTGCCTGATCATGCGATCACTCCGCGCAGTCGTGCCTGCGACCGCCAAGCGGTGCGGTTCCCTCCGGACCGCACGGCGTCACTGCGTGCAAGCGTGCGCCAGCAAATGCGAAAAAAAAGTGGTGGTGGCGTGACGGCCGGATGAACGCCCGCGGATGGTGCCACGCATCCGGAAACGCGTGATTCCGTGGGCAAGATCCGTTTTGCTTTGCCCGGCTCGACTAAAACCGCCAGACGCAGCTCGTTCGCAAGCCGCACTACCGCACGGGTGCGCCTGCGCCCGCGCCTTGATCCGCATCCAGCAAAAACAGATCGTTGCCGCCCGTTCCGGCCGAAAGGATCATGCCTTCACTGACCCCGAAGCGCATCTTGCGCGGCGCCAGATTGGCGATGAATACCACGTTTCGCCCCACCAGTTTCGCAGGTTCGGCATAGGCAGATTTGATGCCGGAAAAAATCTGGCGCGTGCCGAGTTCGCCCGCGTCCAGTTCGAAACGCAGCAGCTTGTCGGAACCTTCCACCGCTTCGCAGACCCGCACCTTGCCGATGCGCAGATCGAGTTTTGCAAAGTCGTCGATGGAGACGGTCGCGGGACTCGTCGAAGTTGCCGTCTGCGCGCGCTGGTCTCCCGCTTCCGCTTGCGGGAGAGGGTTGGGGTGAGCGGAAGATGAAGCAGAAACAGACGGTTGCAACGATTCTTTGGAGACTTCGATCATGGCCTCGATGCTCTTCGGATCAATGCGTGTGGCCAGCGCCTTGAATGGATTGATGGCGTGGCCGAGCAACGGGCGCAGCGCGGCTGCGAAGTCCGCGGGCGTGTCGTCCAGGAACTCGAACGCGCGTGCGGCGGTGGTTGGCACCACAGGCGCCAGCCAGATCGTCAGCAGCCGGAAATAGTTGAGCGCCAGCGTCAGCACGCCGTGCAGTTCGTCGCGCCGGGATTCGTCCTTCGCCATCACCCACGGCGCGTGGTCGGCAACGTACGCATTGGCTTCGTCCGCAACCTCGATGATCAGGCGCATCGCGGCGGCGTAATCGCGCGATTCGTACAACGCAGCGCAAGCTTCCAGTTTCGCGGCGGCCGCGTCGTAGCGCCCGTGCGCCGTTTCAGGCAGCGTCGCGGCGAGCTTGCCGTCGAAGAACTTGTGCAGGAAACCCGCGCAGCGGCTGGCGATGTTCACCCATTTGCCGACGAGGTGCGAGTTGACGCGTTCCTCGAACGCCTTGAGGTCGAGGTCGATGTCCGTGAGCGTCGGGCCGAGCATCGATGCGAGGTAATAACGCAACCAATCCGGATCCAGGTGTTCGAGATAGGTGCGCGCGTTCACGAACGTGCCGCGCGACTTCGACATCTTGGCGCCGTCCACGGTGAGGAAGCCGTGCACGTTTACCTGGGTCGGCATGCGCAGGCCGGCGCCGTGCAGCATTGCCGGCCAGAACAGCGTATGGAAGTAGATGATGTCCTTGCCGATGAAGTGCACCATCTCTGTGCCGCTGCCGGTGTCGAGGAACCGGTCGAAATCGGCGGCGGTCAATCCAGGTTTGCCGCCGCTGTCGCACAGCTCCTTGAACGCGGCGAGGTATCCCACCGGCGCGTCCACCCACACGTAGAAGTATTTGTCGGGCTGGCCGGGAATTTCGAAGCCGAAATACGGTGCGTCGCGCGACACGTCCCAGCTGCGCAGGCCGTCGGCGAACCATTCCTTCAATTTGTTGACGACTTCCGATTGCAGGCCGCCGGCGTGGCGACGCTCTTCCAGCCAAGTCTTCAACAGTGATTCGAAATCGGCCAGCTTCACGAAGAAGTGCAGCGATTCCTTCTCGATCGGCTTGGCACCGGACACCACCGAATACGGATCGATCAGGTCGATCGGGTTGTAGGTGCTGCCGCACACCTCGCAGGCGTCGCCGTATTGGTCCTTGGAATGGCAGACCGGGCACTCGCCCTTGATGAATCGGTCCGGCAGGAACATCTGCCGTTCGGGATCGAACAATTGCTTGACCGGCTTCGATTCGACGTGGCCGTTTTTCTCCAGCGCCTGCCAGATGCGATAGGTCAGTTCGCGATTCGCCTCGGTGTGGGTGCTGGAGTAATGATCGTAGACAACCCCGAAGTCGCGCAGGTCCGCGATGTGTTCCTTCCACACCCCTTCGATCAGCGCTTCCGGCGTGATGCCTTCCCTCTCCGCGCGCAACATGATCGATGTGCCGTGCGCGTCGTCGGCGCAGACGTAGTGCACCGTGTGCCCGGCCATCCGCATCGCGCGCACCCAGATGTCCGATTGCGTGTGTTCCACCATGTGACCAAGGTGGATGCGGCCGTTCGCATAGGGCAGGGCGCTGGTGACCAGGATTTCGCGGGGCATTGACGGGGTTCGCGATCGCAAGACGATTGCGAATTATCGCATGACGCCGCGAGACGCTTCCTTCTTCGGCGCGTCGGCTGGGTTGAGCGCGCAGCTCTTGCAGGGCGGGGTGGCAACCCGTCATGGGGTGCGGTCTCGGCGGGATTGTTCGCATCATCCATGATGCTCACTCCGCGCTTGCGCCCGGGCTCCGCCTGCGGCGGTCCAAATCCGTTCCAGACGACTGTCGCTTCGCTACTCCCGTCCTACGTGCTACGCCGCGCCGGGATCATCAAGCGGATGGGCGTCAGGCGTCGAGCCCCGCCATGCCCAACGTGTTGTAGCCGGCGTCCACGTATACGACTTCGCCGGTGATGCCGGCGGCGAGGTTCGAGCACAGGAATGCGGCGGCGTTGCCGACGTCGTCGATGGTGACGCTGCGGCGCAACGGTGCCACGTGGGCAACATGGTCGATCATCTTGCGCAGGCCGGCGACGCCTGAGGCGGCCAGGGTCCGGATCGGCCCGGCCGAAATCGCGTTGACGCGCGTGCCTTCGGGGCCGAGGTTCAATGCGAGGTAGCGGACATTGGCTTCGAGGCTGGCTTTGGCCAAACCCATCACGTTGTACGACGCCAGCGCGCGTTCGGAGCCGAGATAGGTGAGCGTGAGGATCGCCCCATCGCGGCCCTTCATCATCGGGCGCGCGGCTTTCGCCAAGGCGGCGAGGCTGTAGCTGGAAATGTCGTGGGCGATCCTGAAGTTCTCGCGGGTCATGCCGTCCAGGAATTCGCCCGTCAGCGCCTCGCGCGGCGCAAAGCCGATGGAGTGAATCAAAATGTCCAATCCATTCCAATGTTTGCCGAGACCTTCGAATAGCGTTTCGATGTCGCTGTCGCGGCCGACGTCGCACGGCAGCACGATGTCGGAACCGAGTTGGGTGGCGGCTTCGTCCACGCGGCTGCGGAGTTTTTCATCGACATAGGTAAAGGCGAGTTCGGCGCCTTCGCGGTGCAGGGCCTGTGCGATGCCCCATGCGATCGAGCGATTGCTGAGGACGCCGGTGACCAGCGCGCGCTTGCCTTCGAGGAAACCCATGTCCGCTGGCTCCGAGTCGGATTCGTGGAAGGTGGCCATTGTACGCGGCCAAAAAAGTAAAGAGTGAGTCGGCGGCTTCGCCGCCTGTAAATGGTCAATGCAAGAGCGCGTGGATGTATGCCGCTCTCGCTGACTCTTTCCAGCGAGCGCAGCGAGCGACTTGCAGCGAATGCAGTGAGCGACTTGCAGCGGCGAAGGCAGTGAGCGGCTTTACCCTTGCACGCGCAAGCTTTCGCCCGGATGCAGCGTGTCGCCAGTCAAGTCGTTCCAGCGCTTCAGGTCTGACACGCTCACGTGGTACTGATTCGCGATCGACCACAGCGTTTCGCCCTCGCGGACGCGATGGTGTTTGCTGTGCGGCGACGCAGCGGAAGCCGCTGGCGCGGGCGTTTCTTCGTCCGATCGGGTGGGTTCGGCCGGCAATGGCAGCCGGTCGCTGGGACCGCCGTTCGACTCGTGGGTGTCGACCTGCGCAACCGATTCGGATGCGTTGACCGTCAGCGCCGCGGCGAGCGATTGCGCCGCGTCGATGGGCAGCAGCAGCGCGCGCGGGCTGCGGTCTGGCACACGTTCGCCGCGGTAGCCGGGATTCAGCGCGCGCAGTTTCGATTCGGAAATTTCGGCCATGTCCGCGACACTGCGCAGGCGGGTGCCCGCCGGCACCTCGATGGCCTGCCGTTGATCGGCCGGGGAGGGCGTCGGCAGTTCGACATGGAAACGCTGCGGGTTGCGGAGAATGCAACTGAGGGCCAGCAGCCGCGCGAGGTGAGTGCGTGTGGTATGGCTGAGCGGGATGTCGGGAATCGCGCCGTTGCCGGTATCAGGGTGGCTGCGCAGCGCGCTGGTCACGGCGTACGGGCCCGCGTTGTAGGCCATGTCCACCAGCCGCCAATCGCCGAATTGCTTGTCGAGCTTCTTCAGCATCTTGATGGCGGCGCGCGTGGACGCGACGGGATCGCGCAGGCCGTCGTAGTCGCGGTTGGTGGTCAGCCCGTGTCGCCGTCCGGTGTTTGGCATCATCTGCCACATGCCGCCGGGATCGCCTCGGTGGCTTGGCTCGACCGGCTGGTAGGAGCTTTCCAGCATCGGCAGCATTGCGAATTCGCCCGGAATGCCGGCGGCCTGCAATTGCTTCTGCACGTACATCATCAGCGGTAGCGCGTTTTTGAGGCGTTGCTCGAAGTGCGCAGGCGAGCGGGTGTACATCGCGGCGTTCGCGCGGATCAGCGGCGAATCGGCGCAATCGTTCATCACGAAACTGGCCGTCAGGCTGGCCCAGGGTTCGCCCTTCGCGATCGTGGGCGCCATTGGTGCCAGCGTGGTCGGCGGCGGTTCGGGGTGGGCGATCACCACCGCCGGTTTGGGCGGCGGCTTGACGGGTTCGGCCGCACAGGCGGCGAGTATCGCGCAGACGGCAAGCGTCATGAGGCGGGTGCCGGCGCGCGCGCTGCTCATGCGGGGAAGTTGTCCTTGGCCAGCCTGAGCGCGGCGAACCGGTCGACGCGTCGTGGCGAGGGTTCGACTTCCGGCGGCCATGGAATCCGATCGTCCGCGATCGCATCGATGCGGAGGAACGGATTCGCGGCACGTTCGTCGGCCATGCGTGCCGGCAGCGTGGGCTCGCCGCGCTCGCGCTGGGCGCGGGCGTCTTCCGTGCGCGACTTCAACGCGGCGTTGTCGGGTTCCACCGTCGCCGCGAAACCGGCATTCGCCAGTGTGTATTCGTGGCCGCAGCAGATCTGCGTGTCGGCCGGCAATTCGGCGAGGCGGTCCAGCGAGGCGAGCATCTGTTCCGGCGTTCCTTCGAACATCCGGCCGCAGCCGAGGCTGAAAAGGGTATCGCCGCAGAAAAGCAGCCCTTCGCCGTGATAGGCGATGTGGCTGCGGGTATGGCCATGCACCTCGATCACATCGAAGCGCGCGGCAGGTGCGGCGATGTGGATCACGTCGCCGTTGCCCACCTGGGTCGCAGGCAGGTGGATGCGATCGTCATGTGGCGCGTAGATGGTGGCGTCGGGATACGCCGCCTTCAGTTCTGCCGTGCCGCCGATGTGGTCGCCGTGGTGATGGGTGAGCAGGATGGCCGAGAGCGTGCGCCCGTCCTCGGCCAGCGCGTGCAGCACCGGTCCCGCCTCGCCCGGATCGACCACCAGCGCGCAGCCGCTGGCCGCCTCGGCGAGCATCCAGATGTAGTTGTCGCGCAAGGCGGGCAGGGCGCGCAGGGAAGGCATCCGGCAGGGTCTGGCCAAAAAGGGGTCACCCTAACAGTGCCCTTTGGGGTGTTCGTTAGCTGGGCGTTAAGTCCGGGTCGCCGCTTATCGTTCGCTCATGAATCCGTCACAATGGTCACACTGCGCTCGTGATGCATCACCACAGGTTTTGCGTGCAACCTACGATGTCCAAACGCCCGTTCGACAAGGATGATCTCGCGATCGAAGCGATCGGCGCCGACGCGATGGCGGTCTGCGCGGCGCGGCTGGGGCGGGTGGCGGGCACCTACGCACTGGTCCTGGACGGCATGCCGATGACGGTGCCTGCGGTGTCCGGGGTCGGCTGCTGGACGATATTGCGTCCCGGTCCGGACACCGGGGACTGGCGTGGTTCGCTGCATGCGGCGGTCGACGCGCTGCCGTTCGGGGATGAGTCGTTCTGTGCCGTGCTGGTGCGCTTCACGCAGGACACCGACATCGAGCCGGAAGTTGTCGCCGGCGAACTCACCCGCGTGCTCGCGCCGCACGGCGTATTGCTGATCGCGGATCTCCATCCGCGCTCGCTGTGGCACGCCGGCATCCCGCCCGGCCGCTGGGAACGCGCCTTGCGGGCAGCGGGCCTGAAGGTATCGCGGACGGTGCGTTGCGGTGCGCCTTGGCCGCGGGTGCGCGGCGCGGAGGGCGTGCCGCACTGGCTGGTGCGCGGGATGGGCGGCGCGTGGATCATCGAGGCGCAGCGGCGCACGCTGACTGCGATTCCCTTGCGCAAGGCACCTGCGCGGCGGGTGGTCGAGCGCAAACCGGTATTGCCGGGTGCCCATCGCAAGTCGCTGGTGCGTCAGCGCGCATGAGCGACGGTGATGCGGTCGAGATTTTCACCGACGGCGCCTGCCTCGGCAATCCGGGGCCGGGCGGCTGGGCCGCGCTGCTGCGCTGGCGCGGCAAGGAAAAATTGCTGGCGGGCGGCGAGGCCGAGACCACCAACAACCGGATGGAACTGATGGCGGCGATCATGGCGCTCGAATCCCTGAAGCGCGATTGCGAGGTGCGCTTGACCACCGACTCGCAATACGTGCGGCACGGCATCGAGCAGTGGATCGCGACGTGGCGCGCGAACGGCTGGCGCACCGCGGGCAAGCAGCCGGTCAAGAATCAGGACTTGTGGCTGCGCCTCGCGACGGCGCGTGAGCGCCATCGGGTAAGCTGGGCATGGGTGCGCGGGCACTCGGGCCACCCGGAAAACGAGCGCGTGGACCAAGCCGCCCGCGCCGAAGCCGAAAGCAGGAGGGGGCCGTTGTGACGCGCAAGGTGGTGCTGGATACCGAAACGACCGGGCTCGAAGTCGAGCGCGGCCATCGCGTGATCGAAATCGGCTGCGTGGAGCTGGTCGATCGCCGCCCCAGTGGGCGGGAATTCCACTGTTACCTCAACCCCGAGCGCGCGATCGACGCGGGCGCGGTGGCGGTGCACGGCATCACGGACGAGTTCCTGCGCGACAAACCGAAGTTCGCCGAGGTCGCGGCCGATTTCGTGGCGTTCATCGCCGGCGCGGAATTGTTGATCCACAACGCGGCGTTCGATACCTCGTTCCTGGATGATGAGCTGAAGCGCGCGAGCGTCGCGTTCGGCTGCGTGGCCGATCACGCCGCGGTGATCGACACGCTGGCGCTGGCACGGCAGAAGTATCCGGGTCAGAAGAACACGTTGGACGCGTTATGCAAGCGGCTCGGCGTGGACAACAGCCACCGCGAAGTGCACGGGGCACTGCTCGACGCGCACCTGCTCGCCGACATCTGGGTGGCGATGACTGCCGGACAGGGCGCGCTGGCGCTGGGCAGTGAGGAAGCATCGACCGCGGCCGCCGCAGCGGCTGCCGGCGTGGCCGGCATGGCATTGACGACGCGCCCGCGCGTCCTGCGCGCGACGGCGCAGGAAACCCTCGCCCACGATGCGCGGCTGGATGCGCTGGACAAGACCAGTGGCGGCAGCCTGTGGCGACGCGCAGCGGTCGAGCCCGTGGCCGAACCAGCCTGAGCCGCGCTTCGACCCGTCAACTCATCCGTACCAGCACGATGCTGATGTTGTCGCGACCGCCGGCGTCCAGCGCGGCCAGCAGCAGATGGTCCACGCATTCCTGGGCGGCGAGGTCGGTGCGCGCCAGCGCCGCGGCGATGCGGGCATCGACCAGTTCCTCGCTCAAGCCGTCGCTGCACAACAGTAATTGCACGCCCCGTTCCAGTGGGCCCCGTTCGGGTGCGGCGCACAGCTCCGTAGCTGGCGTGATGCCGAGCGCCTGCGTGGCGCGATTGCGTTTGGGCGGCGGCGTGCCGGGCTTCGGGTCGGCTTCGGCCCCCGCGTCGGGGTTTGGTGCCGTCCCGGCGTCCTGGAGACACAGCCGCTGCAACGTGCCGGAGCGCCATAGATAAATCCGGGTGTCGCCGATGCAGGCGGCGGCGTAATGGTCGCGCTCGAGCTTCAGCAAGGCGAGTGCTGCGCCCGTGGGGGCGTTGCCGGACGTGCGATGCGCAAGCTTCGCGATTTCGCCACCCGTGCCGCGGATGGCTGTTGCCAGGTCGCGGTCGGCGCGGGCGGCAGCCACCAGCGCGTCGCGCGCGAGCGCGGCCGCCACTTCGCCGCGCCCGTAGCCACCCATGCCGTCGATCACGAGAAACAGGCCGAGATCCGCATCGGCCCAGTAAGTGTCCTCGTTCAGTGCGCGGCGCAGGCCGGTGTGGCTGGCGTGTCCGACTTCGATCATGAACTCGATGCATCCCTGTACCGGCCGGCGGCGCCGGCGCGGCGGTCGCGCGTGGTCAAGCGCTGGTCCCGCCGGATTCCAGCCGCGAGGAGAACACCTTCAGTTCGCGCATGATCCGCAGGACATGGCGATGCAGTTCCTCCACGTCCGGCGCGCTGGCGCCCCGCGTCTCGTGGTAGACCAGCGCGATCCACAAGGCCAAGCCGCGCATGCGCACCTGCACATTGTCCGAGCGCGCGCGGTCATAGCCGACGTCGAGGCCGCTTTGCGTCACGCCGCCTTCGATCTGGATGCCGTACTGCGCCGGATCGGCGCACTGCGCCACGTTGTCGCATTCGCGGCCGATCAGGTCGGCCAATTGTTCGCGGTACGAGCGCGGCAATTCAAGGCTGCGATGCTCGATGTCGCCGAGCTGGCGTCGCAGACGGGCATGGCGCCCCATCGCGGTGACGCGTGTGACAAGCCGACGGAGGTAGTTGTCCCCGGGTTTCTGGTGTTGCGAGGTCAAAGACAGATTCCTCACGCGGCTACGCCGTTGCCCCTGTACGCGATGATTGTGCCTTGATCGGGGTCCGGCTACAAATCCCCCAATCGCTGACCTACCCGCACGATCGACTCGGGTTGGAGCGCCGTGTCGAGTCGACCCGAAGGCGTCAGCACGATTACGGTGGAGCCCATCTCGAACCGCGCCATTTCCGCACCGCGCGTCAGCCGCACCCCCCAGCCGCGCCAGTCGCGGCGCACGATGTCGCGCGCATACGGCGGCACCACCGGACCGCCCCAGACGGTGGTGATCCCGGAAACCAGGATCGCGCCCACCATGGCCACCACGAACGGCCCGCGCGGGCTTTCGAAATGGCAGACCAGTCGTTCGTTGCGCGCGAACAGGTTCGGGATGTCGGCGACCGGATGGGGCGCAACGCTGAACAGGCGCCCCGGCACGTGCACGCTTTCGACGAGTTCGCCGTCCAGCGGCATGTGCACGCGGTGGTAGTCGCTGGGCGAAAGATAGACCGTGGCGAACGCGCCGTCGTGGTACCGCGCGGCGGCCTCCGGATCAGCCAGCAAACCCGCGACGGTGTAATTGCGGCCCTTGGCCTGCAGGATGCAGCCGGCGTCGACGCGCCCGATCTGGCTGATGCGTCCGTCCGCGGGGCTGACGATGGTGCCGGTGTCGCCTTCGGCGCGTCGCGCGCCCACGCGCAGTCCGCGGGTGAAAAAGTCATTGAAGCTCAGGAACGCATACGGATCGGGTTGCGCGGCTTCGCGCATGTCCACCCGATAGACGCGCACCACGCGACCGATCAGGAAGTTCTTCCATGGCCGCCAGGTCCAGCGGGTGGCGGCGCGCACGATGCGGCTGAGGGTCTTCTGTGGCGCAAGATATTGAAGGAGGATCGAGAAGCGCATCGCGCAAGTTTAGCCGCAGAGCCACATCTATACTGCCCGCTTTGCGCGCGCCGCCATGACCAACGAACTGCAGACCATCGTGGATCTGATCCGCTACGCGGCCAGCCGCTTCAACGCGGCCGGGCTGACGTTCGGGCAC